>NZ_JBIMLI010000129.1:0-15190 GCF_051859755.1 Limnospira sp. | reverse complement strand
AGTGTTCTTTCATGGACTCCAAGGATTTGGGCGGCTTCCTTGGGTTTGACATATCTGGCAATAGGTTTATCCTCAACCCTTCTCGCTTATTATACCCTATTGCCCTAAAATATTAACCTAATTTGAGATTAAATCATGCTCTCCAACAGCTTACCGCCTAGGGGGGACGTGCGATCGCTTATTTTTCAACACAGTCTTTCTAGGGTCCTTCCAACCGACAAGATATCCAGGTCAAGACACCTCGGAATAATTCACGGTTATTTTAGGCTAATTTAACCCCCAAATAATTACCTGTAGGGTGCGTCAAACCTGGCAGATATGGAGGTCAAGACACCTCCCCATAATTGACGCACCATCTTAACTGTATCGCCTGCTGTTAACTACGGAGATTCATAGAGACTTAAACTGAGGCATATTGTTTACTAATTTCTCGCAAAAATTTAGTCAAAATACGCCGATCTGATTCCTGGGGTAACATTTCCAATAAATCTCCCCAGGATTTGTCTAAATCTTGGTACTTAACATAGTGATGGTTCCAGAGAATTCTGTCATCAGTAAAGGCAATTCCTTGGGTAGACATAAAGCCACTGGTATCTATCAGGGCAATAACTTTTTCGTTATCCTTGAGATATAGCCATTTTTCTAAAGCCTTTGATAGCCTATCCAAGGGAATATTAGGAGCAGAAAAACCATTAGTAAATTTATACTGAGACTGTACCTGATTTTGCACAAATTCTCCGATACGACTGGGGATTTCTTCTTCAGTATAGATGTAGGATAGAGTTTCTAGCTGCTCAAGCACTGATTGATCCCGTTTCTGGGATTGATCCCGTTTCTTTCCATTTTTGAGGAATGACCAAACTAAAAATGCTGTACCGGACGCAACCGCTGCCGCACCGCCAGTCATAACACTAACTCCACCCAGAGCCGCCATAATCGCAGTAGTTGCGGCTGCACCGGATAAACTTCCGGCCACTCCCAAAGCAGTGGCTGCAGTCCAAGCGCCCAAAATAGTTGTAGCGCCAGCAATTGTGCCTGTTCCGATCGCAATTCCCAGATTTTTTTTGTCTTCACCATCCATTTTTGAGACTAATGCGATCGAGACAACTCCCGCCGCTCCGATCAGGGCTGCTCCTCCAGTAGCTACGGCTAACCCGCCAAGCATTCCCAAACCTCCAGCAGCCACAGAACCACCACCCAAAGCAGCTAACGCCGCATTAGTAGCAGCCCCTCCAGATAACGTGCTAATCAGAGTCCCCGTACCTGCTGACACTCCACTTGCGCTCAAGGCATTTACAGATACCGGGACGATCGCCGATCCTATTTTGGCAGCGTTTTTTGCTGGTTTAACCAGTGAAAGCACATCATAATTGTTCTGGCTCACAATGTTTTCTAAATCCTGCTGGCGGGCAGCCTGGTAAACCATTTTAGCATTATCTGGAATATTCGCTTGAGCGATAAAGGAGTCTAAGGCTTTTAAGGTTCTTGTATCTTCCACCGTATTGCCGTCGCGTACCTCCTGATAAATTGACAGGTAATTTTCTTTTGTTTTTGAGGATAGTTGGGGACTTTGCCAAATCTCGTTGACTAAAATCAGATCAACGGTTAAAGCCCTTGATTGGGCACTTGCTAAAGAGTAAGTTCCCTGAATTTCTGATGGCAAATCTGAACCCGCCACAATTGCGTCTAAAGCCGTGAGAGCGTTAAAGTCAGGACATGGTTCATTAGCACGCACATAAGCAAAAGTTCCTTTAATTATTTTCTGCTCTTCTGGACTGAGTGTAGACTCGTTTAAAGTAGAGTCAATGGCTTGCTGAAGTCCCACTAAACGGGAATTGGTACTAGCAAGTTTATAGCGAGCCTGAATGGTGCTGTCCAGCTTAGAAGAAGCGATCGCATAATCCAACAAATTTAAAGCGCTCAGATCCTTAACGTACTCACCATCCTCAATTTGCTCATATACTGACTTACATTTTGAGCGGCTTGAGCCGGGGAGAATAAATTTGACATTTTGGCCAAGTTCTTGATAAATTTTATCGTCTATTTGAGTTCTTTTGTCATACAAAGTATGCAACACAAGCGTAATATCTTTACCCTCAAAACCGCCCCCCTTGATAGTCATCTCTTGGTTATCTTCAATCTTGGCGGGAATTTTCACGGACAAGTCATCTCCCGATCGCAGAGTAACTATCTGCTTTCCCCCATTTCGAGCGATGGTATAAGGAACAAAAATATGATAAGTTTCTAAGGAAATGTTGCTGTTGCCTAATCCTTGGCTATTCGCTTGAACACTCAGTGGATTAATTAAATCTTTGGTCAACAAACCCAAAGTTACTAGAGCGATCGAACCCAGAAAATGGCGACGATTCAGAGGATAACTGTTTGGTGTCAGCATAACAACTAATACCTGAAAATATGACGGTTAATGGATAATTGACAATTGTCGGGGCGGGTTCTGCCGTCAACTCTCAATTCCCCACGACCAGATGAATAAACCCGCCCCACCCGGTCATTAATTATTAATTATTAATTATTAATTATTAATTATTAATTGTGGGTGTCATGTAAACTGAAATTAGATGGCTTCTAAGGTAGGATTACCTTGTTCATCTACCCAAGCTATTTGGGTAATTCCCCGGCGACGGGCGGACTCTCGGAGGGCGAGTAAATCATCGGAAATACTCAATTCCATTTGTACCTGTGCATCGGGGGACTGACGCAAATCTTGTGCATAAGCAAAGGCGGCGGCTTCAGCTTGGGGGGTTTTGGGAACCACCAAACAATCACCGGAGGGAATATCAGAGGGAAGCTCTCCCATGTCTAATAATACCTGATGCAGTTCCTCAATGGTGAGGGAAAAGCCAATACTGGGTTTAGTTTCTCCCTGGGGATGATAAAGTCCTAAAAGCTGGTCATAACGTCCGCCGCGACCTAATACCCGTGAACCCGAATGACTATCACTGACTACAATAAAGACAATGCCTGTGTAGTAGTCAAAAGTCTGAATCAGACTGAGATCTAGGGTGATAGACATAGGAGATAGAGTATCTGGTCGCAATTTCTGATATTGATTGAGACCATCAATTAAGGATTTTAGGTTGTTGAGGGCAGATCTTTGGCTGTGGTCTAGGTCTAGTTGGGAAACCTTGGCTAAAACGTCTTCAGGACGACCGCGCAAGTCAAAGAGGAATAAAGCCCGTTGTCGCAATTCTGGCGACATGGAAAGGGTTTCCAGAGTAATTCTATCGAGATTAGCGATCGCTTGTCGAACCTGATCGCGTAAGGGTGGCGGAAAGGGAGATAAAAGCGATCGCGTTAATCCAGCTTCCCCTAGGATAAACTGTGGGTTTTGTAAGTTTAGCGATCGCAAACAGTCCCATAGCAGTAGTAAAACTTCCGAGTCAGCGCGGACCCCATCAGCCCCAAGTAATTCTACTCCCGCCTGATAAAATTCTAACTGGGTACCATGTCCCGTCTCTCCACCCTTGCGGAAGATATTAGCATTGTAGTACAGACGTTGCGGCCAGTGGTCATTCCCCGCCATGCGAGAAACCGCCGCCCTAGCAATAGAAGCGGTTAATTCCGGGCGCAGTCCCAAACCTTCATTTTCTGTATCTTGTAATTGTATGACTGTTGAACGTTGTACCGCCCCCCCAGCCATAAGGGTATCAAGCCTTTCCAGGGTAGAGGTGATAATGCGATGATAGCCCCAGCCGTGGAATACTTGCTGTAGTCGGCGTTCAATCCAAATTTTTTGGGCTACATCGAGAGGAAGTAGATCTCGCGCACCCGGTGGCGGTTGATGAATCATGGGATTAAAAAAAGTAGTACAAAATTAGGGGACGGCTTACAGATTATTACAGCTTACCTCCAATTGAGTCGATTTGTTCACCATGGTGGCATTTATTTTTTCTTACTCCCGCCAAATAGTCGCCCTAATAAACCGCCGCTTCCTGAACCTGACTTTTTGCTTTTACCTTTGACACTAGAGGTGGTAGCGGTTTTCTGAATTAGTTGTTGGGCTTCGATCGCTTCCGGCTGATTGGGATCAATACTTAGGGCTTTTTTAATATGGGGTGTACCTAATTTAGGCTGATTTTGTTTCACATAAATCAACCCTAATAGACCATGACAACGGGGGTGTGATGGTTCCCGTTTTACCGCGTCTTTTAGTTCCAGAATAGCTTTAGCATAGTTGCTAGTTTGCATTAACTGGACCGCGCGATCGCAAGCCTTATCCACAAAAGATGTTTTCGCTGGTCGGGGTGGCGGCGCTTCCTCTGACTTAGCTTCTGCTGGTGGGGGTGGCGGCGTGGGTGTAGCGGCTGCATTACCTGGGCGCGATCGCATTAAATACACTAAATTCAGTTCGCTAATTTCCCCAATTCTAGCCAGGGCTTGTTTCGGCGATTCATACTGTTTTTCGACCAATTCTTGTAAACTGGTTTCATATGCTTGATTAAAATCACCTATGGTCTGTAGTTTTTTCGCTGATTCTGTGGAGATTTGAATACTGTTGGGGTCTTGTTTAATGCGAGCGGCGATCGTTTGGATTAACAACTCATATTCTCGTTTCTCATCATCCTTAGAAAACTTGTTATAAGCCGGACTCACCAATTTCGCCAATAATTCCTTACCAATTTCTTGTTCTTCCGCTTCCTGAAAAGCAGAAGTATCTGGATGCAAACGACGCGCAATCCTCATATATTGTTTGCGAATAGCATTAAAATCAGCATCTATTTTAACACCTAAAATAGCATAATTGTCCGTAATTCCAAGCTGGAATAATCCTTGATTAATTTGAAATGACATAGTATTCGCCTTTTGGTATCTGAGAAATGCTAAGTTAAGTTCTAATTTTCAGTGATATTTATGGGATGATAACTAGATGCAACCATATCGAGGATATTCCAATAACCCTCAACTGGAAAGCATAACAGTTAAGCCTGACACAATTACGGATGATTAGCTAATTAAGCCCACAGAGATAACCGGATCGCGGTATCTGTGTGTACGTCTGACCGCAATTCACTCAAGCCCAACTGCTGCTCCATCTTATTTTGACATATTTTCTGACTGATTGGTGATTCTGCTGTGGGAGTCAGAGGCTACCAGGAAGATAAGGGGGGTGTTTCTAACAGGGCTTTACTAAGGCTAGAATGTAGGAAACCATTGGTAGCTAAAATTCGCCCAGATTGAATTTCAAAAGGACTCTCATCATAGGCTGTCACCTTTCCCCCAGCTTCTTGGACTAAGACCACCCCCGCCGCCAAGTCCCAGGGAGATAGTCCTCTCTCCCAATAACCATCTAAACGTCCGCAGGCGACATAGGCTAAATCTACAGAAGCCGACCCACCACGCCTGACTCCCTGAGTGAGGTGAGTCAGATAACAAAATTCCGCATAATTATTATCGGGGGTTTCGCGACGGTCATAAGCAAACCCTGTCACCAATAGACTTTGATCTAGTGAATTGGTTTGAGAGACCTTGATCGGTGTACCGTTACAGGTAGCACCATGACCAGTCGCACCCTGGAATAATTCATCATGAAAGGGATTATATACCGCACCGACCTGGGGGACTCCATCAATCAAAAGAGCGATCGAGGTAGCAAATGCTGGATACTGATGAGCATAGTTAGTGGTACCATCGAGGGGGTCGATCGCCCACAAATAGCGACTGCTAGTATCCCCTAAACTACCAGACTCTTCCGCAAGGATACCATGACCGGGAACATGGCGCTTGAGAACCTCCAAAATTGCCGCTTCTGAGGCTTTATCGGCTTCTGTGACTAAATCTCCTGAGCGTCCTTTCTCTTGAATATCTTGTAAATTACCCCAGTAATACTTTAAGACTGTACCCCCCGCAGTTGCTGCTAGGGTAGCCACATCCAAAAATGTTTGTAATGGTTCTTGAGTCATTTTGGCAAAAATTCCATCAGTTTCAGCTCACAGATAACACGATAACCCGATTAATCAATCATAATTCCCATAGTAGGGAAAGCCTGTGTCTGGGGACAAGTTTTGATTATACGAACAGCACTGGAGCATGAAAACCTTGTCTCAAGAGAGCAAGGATGAAAGGCGACACGGGTACTTTAGTGCCCGTCAGCCCAAGACCTGATCAACTCTCGAACAACATGGCTGTTTTACTTGACACGCTTACTAGATAAATGCTACACTGATTTTAGTAGTGCCAGGTAACCAACCACTTAAAAAACCTTGTTGCCTCAAGGCGTACACTGAACCTTGACCATTGAATCTATGCGGTTTGGCTGCATTGTTCTAGCTTCCTCCTGGCAGCAGGTAAAAGATTCACAGGAACTAGACAAATCAGTTTTTGAGGTATATTTGCTTCAATCTAAACAGGATTGGCAGAAATGCAACTACGGTAGGGCATACCGAAAGTAACGCTTGGGGAGAGTCCCACCTCTGGGCTAGACGACGCCAGGAATCTAGTTTAAGTGGTCTCGGTGAGCCAAGAATCCCCGTCTCTTCAGAGCGGGGAGTGTCAAATGGGGAATCTGAAATTGATTAATTTCCGCCTACCCCCAGACTGTCGGCTCTTTTTCAGTCAGGACTGTTGTTGACGAAACTCAGCGGGGGTAAATCTCATGGGTTCTTCTGGGTTCCAGATACCTAACCCCATGATTCTAGCCCACCGTTGGGCATTGTCAAGGCGTTGGCTGTATTTGTTGTTGTAAATTCCAGCTTGGGCGAGGGCGTAACCTTGTTTAACCAATTCCTCATTAATCAGAATTTGATCGCGCCATATATATGCTAATAGGCGATCATAGCGATCGCTTTCCATTTGGTCAAATTCTAATAGCACCTGCTGTCCCTGACAAAGCTGCTCTAGCCTTCGTTTAGCTTCCATTCCCCAGGGGTCTTGTCTTAGGTCTGGCGCATTAATGCCAATCAGTCTTACCCGCTGTAACTTGGGAATATTATCGGTAGGACTGACAATTTCTATAGTCTGACCACTAACCACCCGTTCTACTCTGACAGTCATACCTGTGGGCATTTCCGGCGGTTCAGAACACCCAACCCCCACGATACAACACAACAGGAGTAACAGTCCGGTAAGCATCAATCTCAATGGCATTAGACTAATCTTCATCTAAGGGGAGCCCCGATCGCACCTTACCTTTACCAAAGTAGCGACCAAACTGGAGTTCGTAGACTTCATCCTCGTCCTGGGTTTCCACTTCCAGGTCTGAACGGGGATAGCTCACACAGAGCAAAGCATATCCTTCTTTTTGGAGTTCTGGAGATAATCCCATCGCCTCCGGCTGATACAACTCCCCTGAGATCACCCGCACCGCGCAAGTTGTACAGGCACCATTGCGACAGGAATAGGGTAAATCTGAACCCTGATTTTCTGCACATGGGAGGATATAGCGATCCTCTGGAACTTGCACACAGTAGGACTTATCCCTTTGGCGATCGTGAATACGAATTGTATGATAGGCGGACATAATATCAGTTCTTGGATTTTTTTCACAACCCCTCCTATCATAGGATATTTTAGCCACCAACAACCAACAGGCAACAGACAACCGCCCACTCACTAACTAAGCGTGGAACCCGCCCGGACAATTAATAATTAATAATTAATAATTAATAATTAATCCATTAATTTACGGGTATTCTGGGGGGTTTATTAAGATGGTCGGTGGGTAATCTAATTAACCGTGGAACCCGCCCCGACAATTAATAATTAATAATTAATAATGAATAATTAATCCATTATCCATTAATTTGCGGATCTTCTGGGAGGTTGATTAATGTGGTCGGTGGGCAATCTAACTAACCGTGGAACCCGCCCCGACAATTAATCCATTATCCATTAATTTGCGGATCTTCTGGGGGGGTGATTAATGTGGTCGGTGGGTAATCTAATTAACCGTGGAACCCGCCCCGACAACATTATCCATTGTTGGGGATAGATAGGGCGGGTTTATTAAGATGATCGGTGATGACTATAACTAACCGTGGAACCCGCCCCGACAACATTAACAATTATTAATTGTTAATTATTAATTGTTAATTATCTTATGGATAGAGTCCCCTATCTTTCATGGCTTGTGAGACCCGACCGACACCGAGAGTATAGGCAGCAAGCCGCAAAGAGACAGACCGTTGTTGGGAATGTTGGCTAACGCGGTGGTAGGCATTACGGAGTAGTTTTTCCATTTCCCGATTCACCCGTTTTTCATCCCAGAAAAGGAAAGATTGACCTTGCACCCATTCCAGATAGCTAACCACGACACCACCCGCATTAGCGAGGATATCTGGCAAGACAGTAATCCCCCGCGTTTCGAGTATTTGGTCGGCGATGAGGGTAATGGGAGCATTAGCAGCCTCTGCCACTAATTTCGCCTGAATGCGATCGGCATTATCTTCAGTAATTTGGTCTTCTAAAGCAGCAGGAATCAAGACATCACAGGGAAGGGTGAGTAATTCAGCATTACTAATGCTATCGCTACCAGGAAAACCGACAACAGTTTTCTGGTTATTCACATGAGATTGCAAAGCCGGAATATCCAAGCCATTAGCATCAAAAACGCCGCCAAAGGCATCAGAAACAGCAATAATTTTAGCCCCGGCTTCGTGAAGGAGTTGTGCCGCTGCGCCGCCGACTTTTCCAAATCCCTGAATAGCAATTGTCACACCTTCTAGGGTTTGTCCTTTCTCTAATAAGGCTTCTCTGACAGTAATCATCACCCCGCGTCCGGTCGCCATATCTCGACCTTTTGAACCGCCAATAGATAGGGGTTTTCCGGTGACGACACCTAGGACAGCATGACCCATATTCATAGAATAGGTATCCATCATCCAAGCCATTTCTCGTGAGGATGTGCCGATATCTGGTGCGGGGATATCGATCGCCGGACCAATATCTTTAATCAATTCGCTAGTGTAGCGACGGGTGAGGCGTTCCAGTTCCCCTACGCTATATTGCGCGGGGTCAATAGCAATCCCACCTTTAGCGCCACCGTAGGGAATCCCTAATAGGGCACATTTCCAGGTCATCAACATGGCTAAGGCTGACAATTCTCCCAGATTAACAGTGGGATGATATCGGGTTCCGCCTTTATAGGGACCGAGGACATCACAGTGCTGCACCCGGTGTCCGGCGAGGATTTGTACTTTTCCATTGTCTAATTTAACCGGAATGGAAACGGTGACGACTTTCCGGGGATGTTCTAAAATCACCAAGATATTTGGGTCCATACCTAGTTCCGCAGCCGCTTGGTTTAAATAGCTACAGGTGCGATCGAATGGACAAATATAAGCCGGAGTTGGGGATGTAGTCGCTACCTGGGATGATACAACCATAATTTATTAAACCTCTTTATTAATTAATTGTTCAGGCTGAAGCCAGAAGCTAGACAGTACAGCGATCTGTTCTGACCAACTTCTTGATCCCCAGCTAGATTCCCTCATATCTGTACCATAACTTAAAAAAATCTATAAATACAGAATTATGTAAAAATTGTTACAGTTTTAAATTGGGTGATATGGTAAATCAGCCAAAACTGACTCAGTGAACCCGTTGGGTTTAAAATTAGATGAAATACTCAAGCCCACTGGCCTAATTTCTCTCACCGAAAGTAAGCAAAAATTATGAAACGTCGAAATATCCTTGGTTATGCTGCCACTGGAGTGGCCACCGCCGCCTTGGCTGCCTGTAGTCCCCAAAATACAGGTCCGGCTGTTCAAAGTGACTCTTTACCACGGGTACGCTGGAAAATGGCTACAAGTTGGCCAACTTCCCTAGATACGCTATATGGCGCTGCTGAACTAATCGCGGAATTGGTCAGTAAACTAACAGACGGACGATTTACTATCCAAACTTTTGCGGCGGGGGAAATTGTGCCGGGGTTACAGGTGTTGGATGCTATTCAACAGGGAACTGTCGAATGTGGTCACACGGCGAGTTATTACTACATTGGTAAAAACCCGGCTTTGACTTTTGGCACTTGTGTTCCCTTCGGACTTAATACGCAGCAACAGATGGCTTGGCTATATCATGGCGGCGGTATTGAGGCGATGAATAAGCTATATGCCGATTTTAATACTATTGCTTTTCCGGCCGGAAATTCTGGGGCTCAGATGGGGGGATGGTTTAAAAGAGAAGTAAATAATATCGCCGATTTGAATGGGTTAAAAATGCGGATTCCTGGCTTGGGTGGCGAGGTTCTCTCCCGCTTGGGGGTGAATGTTCAGGTTTTACCGGGAGGAGAAATTTTCCTGGCTTTGGAAAGGGGGGCTATTGATGCGGCGGAGTTTGTTGGTCCCTATGATGATGAAAAGTTAGGCTTAAATAATGCGGCGAGGTTATACTATTATCCGGGTTGGTGGGAACCGGGATCTAGTTTTGATTTGCAGATTAATTTGACGGCTTGGAATAGGTTGCCGACTGAGTATCAGGAAATTCTGAAAACAGCAGCGTCGGCGGCTAATATTCAAACTTTAGCTAAGTATGATGTGCAGAACCCTCAAGCGTTGAAAAGGTTGATTGATGGGGGGACTCAGTTAAAGGCTTTTAGCCCAGAAATTTTACAGGCTTCTTTGGCTGCAACTACGGATTTACTGGAGGATATGGCTATTCGTAATTCCTCTTTCCGAGATATTTATGAACCCTGGAAACAGTTTCGAGATAGCATCCGACAGTGGCACGCTGTGGGTGAGTTTGCTTTCAGTAATTTTGTGTCAACACCTATTTTAGAAGGGTTGTAGCAAGGTTAAAGAGGTGCTTTGATGATACGATCGCCTACTGGGGGATTAATCAGGGGGCGATCGCTTATATAATCAGCCACAACATCTGACAGTAAAAAACCAGTATCTACCTGATTATTAGACTGTTTGAAAATTTCGTAACCATCGCCGCCTGTCATTAAAAAAGTGTTGGTAACTACCCGATAACTAACATCATCTTCTAGGGGTTTCATGCTACCATCAGGACTGATGACATTAACTGACATAATCCGCGAACCTATGGGCGCTTCTGGATTCCACATCAATTGAATTCCAGACACTTGCGGAAAACTTCCCTCTCCCTTTTCTACTCCACTAACACCATGTTCTAACAGTTTTTTTATCTGATTTCCGGTGAAGTCACAACGAGCGATCGTATTTCCGAAGGGGAGAACTTCCATAACTTGACCAAGGGTGATATTCCCCGCCGGAATACTGGCTCGAATTCCTCCCCCATTAACAATCGCTATTTCGGCACCGTCTGGCTGCATTTTTGCCAGAATTGCATCAGCAATTAGATTTCCTAAGTTGGTCTCAATAGAGCGAATATTTCGGCGATCGCCATCTAGTACAGTATCAGTTTGACCAATAACTTTATTTCGTAATTCTTCCAGGGGGGCTTGGAAAACTTGCAATTGCGCTTCAAAATCCGGGTCAGGAATAATACTTTCATCCACAGCATGAGGAGAACCAGACCAATATATTAGATGACCTCTACCATCAAAAACAACTTGTAAATCCCCCAAATATTTCCCCCATTCCCAATCAGTCACCACTAACACATTATCCCCATTAGGGGAAGTTTCTACCAAAGGATAAGGTTGAGTCGCACCTGGTATATTTCCTAGGGGAGTGTGGGAATGTCCCCCCACAATTAGATCAATTCCATCCACTTGTTGGGCTAATTTAATATCCTCAGAAATGCCTAAATGAGTCAGGGCGATGATTTTATTTACACCACGACCTCTGAGAATTTTAACTGTTTTTTTGGCAGCGGCGATCGGATCAAGAAACTTAATACCTTCCCCAGGACTAGACAAAACCTCCGTGTCTGGTGTCGTTAACCCCAAAATACCTATTTGTTCACGATTGACATGAACAATAATCCAAGATTTGATTAAATCAGACAACGGTGAGTTGACATCAATTTCCAGATTAGAGGAAATCATCGGAAACGCCGAACTTCTAATAAACTCCGCCAAGGTTTCCTGTCCTCGGTCAAATTCATGATTTCCGATCGCCACAGCCGCATAATTCATTTGATTATAAAAGGGAACATCTGCTTGACCTAAATACTTATTAAAATACAGCGTTCCCTGGAAAATATCCCCCGCATCTAGCAATAGGGTTGTCGTTTCATTCTCAGCCAGGAGTGTATCAATTAGGGTTTTTCGTCGCGCAATACCACCTAACAAGTTATCCCCAACTTCCACCGATTCTAGGCGAGCATGATGGTCGTTTGTATGTAATAATCTTAGGCTAAAATCCTGTGAGTTTACCAAAGCATCATGAAAGGCAATTCCTACAAAAATTGCTCCCACAAATAAAATCCCATACAAGCGTACAGCCCACTTCATGATTATGACTAGATTATCAGTGCAGTTTTATTATACCTTTAATTCTGGCGAATCTGGCTGAGATTGGGGCGCTACAGAAGCATCTAAAACCGCTTGGGGTACTTCGTATTTAGTCCCGCCAAAGAGAGTGCCTAAATTACTTTCATCAGAGGTTTCTCCCATCACCATAAATTGTTCCGGGTTAAGAATCAGGTTTTCATACTCACCCCCCATAGTTAAGTCTACCGAATAACTTTCTTGGGGATTTTCATAACATTCTACAACTGTTCCGACAGTTCCCTTGGGGATAATTTGGCGACCAAAATGGGCTTTTATTTCTATTACCGTTTCAATTCTATCATAGAGTTTAGCTTTCATTGATTTTTGCCTCAATTTTAGGAATCATCAGCCATAAAACAACCCTTCCCCAAGGACTAGGGAAGGGTTTAAGTTAGTCTGGAACCTTGTCCAAACAATCAGGTTTAAACTGGGCTTTCCAATACATTTGGGAAGCGTGATCAACAATCAAAGTTATTTGTATAACTGTTGTTATCACCAACCTAATCACCTACTCAGCCTTAGAATCTTGTTCTGAAGATGTTTGCTCACCCTCAGACGGGCGATCGTTGCGGTTGAAGCGCTTATTACGAGCTGAGTGGGGGTTGAATCTCTTACGATACTGGCGTGCATTGGCCAGGTTGCGTTCAGCCTTTTCTTTTTTTAAATTACGACGCTTGGCCATCACGATTACCTCATAAAGACATAGTTGTGCTTGAACTTCCCCAATACTAAAAGTATGGGGATTCCTGCCTACCCTCAAACGGGGGACAGCGGGACATTCAAGTATCCCTCTAAGCCCTCCAGCCTTGGCAGCTATTGGGCTTACTTTGGTTTTTTTGGTTTCCGAGTCGATCGCCTAGCCATATAGCTACGCTCTGCATCTTCCCATTACTTGTCAGTTGTTTAGGCAGGCGGCGAGCATGGCAGTAGTGACTTACTGTGCCGGGATGGCTCCGAGACTAGAATACTTCCTTGGGTAGATGGTTCTCCGTACTTAATTTGGCTACGCTAGTTCGCCGTGTTTAGGACTGCGAACCGCCTACATCCCCATCGCTGCCGTCACGGACAGGCGATCGCTTTTCGGGTCAAAGGACTTTCTAATATCGTGGTTTGCGGCCCCCTCTATCAGACGGTTTCTTATCTTCCCGAGGACGAGCTAGGTTAACTCGGATTTCTCGTCCCATCCACTCAGCACCATCAAGTTCTTCGATCGCATGAATTTCTTCTTCTTCGGTATTCATTTCCACAAACGCAAAACCACGAAACTTTCCAGTTTCGCGATCGGTGGGAAGATGAACCCGTTTCACCGTGCCATATTCTGCGAAGACTTCTTTTAGATCTTCGTCAGTGACATCATAGGATAAGTTCCCTACATAGATTGACATTTGTTTCCTCCAAAATCATTGATAAACGAGGGGACGACAGACCCGGGAGGAACGTCTGCTAATACCTTACGGAAATAACCAGCTAAGATCAACAACAAACTTTACCACCGAATCAACTGTTCTTAGATCATATCTTAGCACCACCAGGGTTCAGCTAAGGAACTCACCTTGATTTATCCCGATCGCATGAGTTAGCGAACGGAGAGGGAGGGATTCGAACCCTCGTTAGAGTCACCCCTAAACAGCATTTCCAGTGCTGCGCCTTCAACCACTCGGCCACCTCTCCAAAACCGTCGCATTTTTTAGTTTTACTCACAAGATATGTATCTTAGCAGAAGCCTATATGATTTGACAATACCCTTTGCCAAATTTGTTGAGATACACGCTAGACCTTCATTTGAGCCCAACCCAGTTGAGTGGGTTGTTCATAAATACGTCGCAGCGTATTCACATCACGGGGCGAGATCGGGGGAGGTTCCCGAACCTGGGAGTAATACATCACATCAGTTGCCGTGGGACTATGGCCCCAAATCCCCAGGGCGTGTCCAAATTCGTGGCGAGTGGCGGCGGTAATATACTTGCCGCTTTGGGTAGGACTCAGCCAAATAGTAAAGCGATGGACTAAAATATAAGAGTCATTCCCAGTAATCCGTTTAAAAAGCTGATATCTGGCTTCCGCAGAACTAGCCCGCAGCCTTCCTGGTTGTAGGGGAGGGCGACGGCGAAAAATCTGGACCTGGGCGCGATCGCTATCCTCAATAATTTCTATCGGTAAATAGGGGTTCCAGTCCATCACTGCATCTAAGACCAGATCCCGCCAATTTTCAGCCCCTGGATCTTCTGGGGATTCAATATAGACACGAACCGGAAAACTAGACCAGACCAGATGACCAAATGTAGGTGGCGCTATCTGGTCGAAATAATCACCACTGTCCGTAGGATCTTGCCATTGTTCCAGAGATGGGGGGAGGGGATGGGAATCAAACGGGATTGACAGATCAACAGCAGGCGATCGCCAACCGTAAACTACGATCAGGAAAATCGTAAATAGACTCAATCCTATTAGCCGAACCCTCACCAACCCCAAAATCCCTATCCAAGCCAACCAGCGCTTAAAATCGTGGTTAACCCCATAAACACAATTGCTAGTATCCAGGTAATGCGATTTAGGGTAACTTCCGCTGTTTTCGCGCTAGTAAACAGTTGCGCCTGTCCACCAATTCCCCCAATACCATCACCCTTGGGACTGTGCAGGAGTACCAAAATCACCAACCCTAGGGCCGAGAGTGACCAGATTGCCTGTAATATATCAGTAAGAGCCATAGTTCGTCATCAATTCCGTGCGTTTCGATTAGGGGTCGAGAGTGAAGTCGCCTTCACCCCCTCCCATTCAGAACCGTACATGAGACTTTCACCTCATACGGCT
>NZ_JBIMLI010000128.1:0-15234 GCF_051859755.1 Limnospira sp. | reverse complement strand
TTGAAGAAGTGGAGGAGCCACATTTCGCCGCCATTTTTTATCAAATCTCAACCGGTGAGGTTCCTGCAAATATATTTGACAGCCTATCTCGAAAGGGCAATGTTAAAAAAGGAACATTGTTCGAGATGACGCTAATTCGCAAAAAGGGATTGCTCGACCATATCCATTCTGCTTTAGATGCAGGGATTTATTTTGTCACAGAAAATTTAATATTGATTATAAGAAGGATGGTAATAGGTTTATTATTAGGTACAATAGGATTAATAACAATATTGTTAATAAGTAGTTTGTTGATATCTCTGTATGAGAAGGATTTGCAGGCAAGTATGGACGAGAAAATAGCCGCTCTAGAGGAGGAATTAACATCTGCACAGGCATCAACAACAGACACGAAGAACCAAGAGACTTGGACGGAAATTAGTCCTGAAAATCAAGAACGTTTTAACAGAACACATGAGGCAATCAAGGCAATGATTACTAATTTAACTGATTACATAAATCAACTACCACCAAACACTCTAAATAGCATAGGTATTCCCGAGAATGTACAGGATAATAACAAGTATATAGTTTTATTTTGTGTCAGAGACATATTAGGAATCGACCAAGACTTACAATATGGAGAAATCGGTAAATATAACGAAAGATGGCAAGAATTTAGTGACGCAATTAAGAAATATCAGAAATCCCAAGGAGCAGATACTCCTGATGGCGTGATTGATAAAGATGGTGGTTCAACACGAGGATGGTTGGAGGAAGATATCAGAAATCAATGCTTAAACCCAGATGGAGGCTAAAATATGTTAATGATGTTACAGACAGGATGCCTGTGCTATGGGGTTCGATTGGTTAACGGAAACAGTACATTATGACACTCTCTGTTTATATGCTTGATTCTCCATTTAATTTGGATAAAAATGAGATTAAAAAGGCGGTCAAAGCTATCATGAATTGCCGCACACAACCGGAATACATAAACAGCTTGGAAATCGCTTTATTTCATCCCCAAATGGATGCTCAATCTTGGAACAAACTCTTAGATAGTCGAGGAGCATCCAAAGCCTACCAAGACAAAATATACTCCGAACCGATGGTTAGGCTGTTGACCTTAAAAGCCCTACTGATACCGAAATTCTTGCCGGAATTTTTGATTTGGATGCAAACCGCCCCCAAGCCGGATGACTGTTGGAAATCTTGCCGGAAATTGCAGGCATCGATTGTCACAGAGTACGAAAAGAATATCCACGGCTTGCCATCTCTGACTCGAAATGTTAAGGACGGAATTTATAGTCTTCTCTCGCGCTTAATCACCAAACCAAAATTCTCCCCATCCGACAGCACAATTAAACATAAACTCCGTGGTTTAGTGCATTACAAATTTGATATACCACAACTTGTTAAAGCGACTAAATTATTACTCACCCAAAAGGATGGGTTTTGGTCGCAGGTTTACCGCGTGTCTTTCACCACAGATTTGGCAGATGCTCTCACCCAAATACCAGATTTATCGGAACCAGGAATCATCACAAATTACCCAGAAGAAAAGCATAACTTCTTAACAAATTTACAGCCTTTTTGGAGATATCCCGGCAAAACTGACAAGAACTATTTATCCTTAGCTCAATTCTTTGAAGAAGTGGAGGAGCCACATTTCGCCGCCATTTTTTATCAAATCTCAACCGGTGAGGTTCCTGCAAATATATTTTACAGCCTATCTCGAAAGGGCAATGTTAAAAAAGGAACATTGTTCGAGATGACGCTAATTCGCCAAAAGGGATGGCGCGACCATATCCATTCTGCTTTATATGGGGATACTTATTTGGTCACAGACAATTTAAGATTGATTATAAGAGGGATGGTAATAGGTTTATTATTAGGTGCAATAGTATTAACAACAATATTGTTAATAAATAGTTTGTGGAAATTCGTTATTAAAGGGACAATAGCAACTCCAAATAAGCCAGAGACTTTGACGGAAATTCGTTATGACAATCAAGGACGTTTTCGCAGAACAGATGAGGCAATCAAGGCAATGATTACTAATTTAACTGATGACATAAATCAACTACCACTAAACACTCTAAATAGCATAGGTATTCCCGAGAATGTACAGGATAATAACGGGTATATAGTTTTATTTTGTGTCAGACAAATATTAAGAATAGACCAAAACTTACAATATGGAGAAATCCGTCAATATAACGAAAGATGGCAAGAATTTAGTGACGCAATTAAGGAATATCAGAAATCCAAAGGAGCAAATACTCCTGATGGCGTGATTGATAAAGATGGTCGAATACAAAGATGGTTGGAGGAAGATATCAGAAATCAATGCTTAAACCCAGATGGAGGCTAAAATATGTTAATGATGTTACAGACAGGATGCCTGTGCTATGGGGTTCGATTGGTTAACGGAAAGGGTGCATTATGAGACTCTATTTCTATATACTGGCTGGTCTAATATCTGCTTTGCTGGGGTGGAATATCGCCCAGGTGTTCCTTAGCGATTTCGGCTGGCTGCAAGGGTTTCCGGAAATTGTCTTGTTTCCCTGCATGGCGATTTCCCTGGCAATTGGCAGCGTCACCAACGAGATTTTTATCAGTAACCCCACCCGTCCTAAACTGAGTGTACGGATGCTGCGAGTTCCGCTGATGTTGGCGTTTATGGTGGGACTGATAGCGGGGGGAATAGCGGGGGGTATTTCCCAAATTCTGTTCGACCCTAGCCTGGCAATTCCTCCCGTGATAATTCGGGTGTTTGGTTGGTTGGTGGTGGGAGGTTCGGTGGGTTTGGCTGAGGGGTTGAGTTGGCGGTTTCATAGCCTGGAGGCGGGAAACCCCAAACGCTTTTACCTGCGCCTATTTATCAGTATTTTGGCGGCGAGTATTGCCAGTCTCATCGCGGCGGGTATTTTTGAGCTGATGCGTTTGCTAAGGCTGATGCCAGCGGCTTTTAAACCCTACGAAGACCCGTTGGGGTTTGCAGTGTTGGGGTTGTGTTTGGGTGTGGCATTTGCCATCACGAATGCTTCCCCCACTTACCTGCCGGCTTTGAGGGCGGGAAGCGGATTTGAGTACCAGGAAGAAGATCACCAAGATATTTCTGTTTTGGATGAGGACAGCGAAGATGATGATCCGAAAATCAATTCCTCGATGCTGCGATTTATTACTTATCGATCGCGGGACGAATTTGATGATGAAAAAATCGAAGAAGGGATGTCAATCGAACTACCCAGGCGGGGCATGATTCGGATCGGTTCTTCTGTAAAATCAGAAAACAAAGCGGATATTTATCTGCCCCATCTGCTCCCGTACCTGGCAAATATTAAAATCGAAGGAAACCGGGCTTTTTTAACGCCCCATAAGAGACAATTCCTGAAAATTGCGATTAACGGAACCAAGCTGAGATCTCGACGTAAAGTTTCACTAAAACACAACTATGTTATTACATTCTATACCGAACCATCCGAAAGTTTTAAAGTCCCGAAATTCTACCGGTTTGTATTTTATAATCGCTTTTTCGATCCGATGGCTTAGTGGTAGTGCGATCGCATTGATGATCGCGTCCCCAGTTTTCGGACAAACGGCGGAAATTGTGGGTCGTCCGAGGATAAACAATGACAATGTTACCCTGCGCCTGCAAGTCAGGGATGAGAGAGGTCGTCCGGTCATGCAATTGCAGGAGTCGGATTTTCAAGTGATTACAGATGATGAACCCGTCGGGATCAAATCTTGGCAAAGTCCCCAAGAAAGCACCCCTCCTCCGGCTTGGATTGTGGTTTTAGTTGACTTGACTGGGAGTATGAACGAACTCGATACAAGTGGAAAGCGAAGAATAGATGGTGCCCTGGAGGCGACGCGACGATTTTTAGAACAAATGAGCGATCGCGGTGGTGATACGAAGGTGGCGATCGTTCCGTTTGGGAAAGGTGGCGCAAACTGTCCGGGTTTCGAGGTGACACAGCGGGGGATTGACTCCAGATTTTTCCCGGCGAATGATATCAAACAAACCAACTTTCTGGATTATCTGGCGGCGCAAACACTTTGTGCAGCTACGGATATTTACGGTCCGTTGTCAGAAGCGATCCGAGTCCTGGGAAATCGGCAAGATCCACGGTTTTACGTTCCGGAAGATTCGGGTAGACCGGAACCTCGGCTATCGGTGATTCTCCTCTCGGACGGCTTCCACAATCAACCGAACGAACAACAAGATTTCGATAATTTAATTACCTTACTGGAGAGAAATAATAACATCATTGTTCACACTCTCGGCTATGGCTTAACCCCCCAACAGGTGGGGCAAAAATATAACTTGGGACGAGCGGCAACTCGAGCTGATGCTGATAAAAATCCCCAATTGGCAAGGGACTTTGTTGATCCTGAACGCCTGCAGACCATTGCGGAAACAACAGGAGGAATTGCGGAATTTTCGGGAAACGCCAATGACATTGCCAGGAACTTGCAACTTTTCCTAGATTCCCTGTTGGGAGAATACGAGATTGTTTTCCAGCAACCGAACGCGGAACGGGGAACGCAACACGAAGTTTTGGTACAAGTGACGGTTAATAATCAGCAAATCAAGACGCCACCGAAAACTTACACGATGATGGTTTTTGGGCGATCGCTTCCCCAGAAAACACGCTTAATTATGACTGGTATCCTCTTATTGGTGCTGATTTTGGGAGGGGTTATCCCTTTCTTGAGCTGGAGCAATTATATGAAAAGAGAGGCGGAGCATGATTTTTGATGATGGTTTCTATATTGTTACTTGACAATCTCAGGATAACTGTATAAAATGGGTATCATAACAAAAACAAATCAGACCGTGAAATGCTTTAAATATCGCTTAGGTTTTTTCCTGTTGAGCGGTGGGTTATTGGTGGGCTGCGAGGCTGTCTCGGAGGTGTTGCCAAGGGAGGTATTAAACCATCTCCCTAAGAGTCTGACTAACTCGTTAGAATGTCCGGAGATGCCCAGTGGTTCTTTGTCGAATCCAGAGGCGATCGCCATAGATAGCCAAAACTTTCAAGGAACGGGAATTGTGCGATCGGGTGAGGATACTGGTTTTGTGTTTTCGGGTGAAAAAGGCAAACTATTAAGTTATCGCTATAATGAGGGAGTGTGTGTTTGGATTTACGCCCCAGATAACAGTTTAGTATTGGGTAATGAATTACCTCTTAATGGGAGGTATACGGTTCATGTCGCCTCACTCGGAGGAACCAGAAATTTCGAGATAGAAATGAGTTTGTCGGCTCCAGTGGCAGCAGTACCACCACCGGCACCGGCACCGGCACGGACAGCGACACCGACAGCGACACCGACAGCGACACCGGCACCGACACCGACAGCGACCCAGACACGCACATCAACGGCAAGACAAAGACCGGAAAGAACTGCCAATGATACTGGTCGCGCGCCTAGACCTCAGAGGCAAGAAACAGCGATCGCACCCTTTAGGCGATCGGATTTTCCGAAATCAAGTTGTGGCGATCGACTGCCAACTAATCGGGCAGACTATCCAATTAGATTTTATCCGGTAAACGTTCCTGATAGTGAAAGTAACTTACAAAGAACAAAAGCGATTTTTTGTAGAGATGCCTATCGAAGATATCGTCATGCCAATGATGATTATCTGATTCAAGTTGCCTCATTTAACAGTCGTTCAAGGGCGGAGGCTTTTGCCAGAATGGTTAACGAACAAGTCTCAGGAGCAAGTGTTGGAGTAGCGAGTGTAATCAATGCACCTTGATTGAGACTGAATGAGTCGATAGCCCAGATCAACCCTATAAAATATATGGAAATCCGGGGATTAAATGCCATGATAATTAAGTTAAAGCTACTAATGCGGTTGTTCTCGATCCTATTTGTAGGAGGATTATGGGGCTGCGAGGCTGTCTCGGAGGTGTTGCCAAGGGAGGTATTAAACCATCTCCCTAAGAGTCTGACTAACTCGTTAGAATGTCCGGAGATGCCCCGTGGTTCTTTGTCGAATCCAGAGGCGATCGCCATAGATAGCCAAAACTTTCAAGGAACGGGAATTGTGCGATCGGGTGAGGATACTGGTTTTGTGTTTTCGGGTGAAAAAGGCAAACTATTAAGTTATCGCTATAATGAGGGAGTGTGTGTTTGGATTTACGCCCCAGATAACAGTTTAGTATTGGGTAATGAATTACCTCTTAATGGGAGGTATACGGTTCATGTCGCCTCACTCGGAGGAACCAGAAATTTCGAGATAGAAATGAGTTTGTCGGCTCCAGTGGCAGCAGTACCACCACCGGCACCGGCACCGGCACGGACAGCGACACCGACAGCGACACCGACAGCGACACCGACAGCGACACCGACAGCGACACCGACAGCGACACGGACAGCGACACGGACAGCGACACCGACAGCGACACCGACAGCGACACCGACAGCGACACCGACACCGACACCGACAGCGACACGGACACCGACAGCGACACGGACAGCGACACCGACAGCGACCCAGACACGGACAGCGACACCGACTCAAACTCAAACTTCTAGGAATTCTCCCCAGATAGACTTGACCCAGGAGCAAGCGGTAACGTTAGTGAATAGATGGTTGAGTTCTAAAGGGCGTATTTTTGCGGCTCCTTTCGATCTTCAGTTAGTTCGCCAATATACTTCCGGTCCTTTATATAAAAATATTACACAACCTAATGGTTCGATAGATTGGCTTCGCAAAAATAACTCGTATTACACCTATCGGGAATCAAAAGTGATCAATGTTGTTTCTTTTTCGGTTTCCGGCTCTCGTCCAGAATTAATCGTTACTGTCTACGAAGATCGAACATTCCATACACCAAGGGGAATTGATTCGCGTCTATCTGGTGCGAGTAAAGGGAACTATCGATATTGGTTTGTCAAGGATAACGGACGGTGGAAAATTTACGAAAGACAAGCAGTAAATTGATATGGCAATTGCTCCGGGGAATACGATGGCTGAGACTTGAAAATCAAATTAATTTCATTTTTTAAACCTGGAAACAACCATGATAAATATAACAATGATTACCAAAAAAATATATAAACCGCTGCTATTCGGAGTCTGTGGGGGAGCCGGATGTTTGCTGGGGGCGCTAATTTTCGGTGAAATATGGCTGTATCTAACTCGACAACCTCCGGGGTTTCTCACCAAGCCTAAAGCGGTGGTCCTGCTGATAGACACATCTGGAAGTATGAGCGGCCAAAAACTGCGGGAGGTGCAAACGGCGGCATCGGAATTTGTGAGCCGACAAAACCTGAAACGCCATGATTTAGCTGTGGTAGAATTTTCCAGCCGGGCGAGTGTGGTGGCAGATTTTACCCGCAATGAAACGGAACTACAACAGGCGATCGCTCGCCTTTCCGCCAGGGGAGGAACTAACCTCAGCGAAGGCTTCAACCTGGCAACTTCTGTCCTCCAAAATAG
This sequence comes from Limnospira sp., assembly GCF_051859755.1. Classification (NCBI taxonomy): domain Bacteria; kingdom Bacillati; phylum Cyanobacteriota; class Cyanophyceae; order Oscillatoriales; family Sirenicapillariaceae; genus Limnospira; species Limnospira sp. The sequence goes on along the minus strand of NZ_JBIMLI010000128.1, from coordinate 7,796 downwards.
CGATCGCACTCCCAATATCTTACTCTTTACCGACGGCGTACCCAACAATCCGCCGATGGCCGCATCCATCGCCCAACAAATCCGAGCCTCTGGAATTAATTTGGTAGCGGTGGGAACGGGAGACGCACAAATCAACTACTTAACCGCTCTAACTGGCGATCCAGATTTGGTGTTTTATGCCAACTTCGGCGACCTTGATCGTGCCTTCCGGGGGGCAGAAAAAGCGATATATGGACAACAATTGGTCGAGTCGGATGAAAGCGGTAATTATGGCTTCTTTTTCGGTGTTTTTCGTATAGGCGTATGGACGGGATTTTTGGCGATCGGAACTTCCCTCGCCTTGATTATCGGACAAAATTACACCCTGCGTCGTCGCCTCCTCTCTTTTCAAGAAGGGAGTTGGGGAGGTGGGGGTGGTTTGGTGGCTGGATTCGTCGGGGGAGCCGTCGGTCAAGTGGTGTTTCTTCCCAGTGGTTACCTTCCGGTTTTGTCGGTGGTGGCTCGGCTGACGGGGTGGACGGTACTGGGAACCCTCGTCGGCGGTGGAATGTCTCTATTTGTGCCTAATCTACCTCGGAAAAATGCGCTGATAGCGGGGTCGGTGGGAGGTGTTTTTGGTTCTTTAAGTTTTCTGGTTTTTGAATCTGTGACGGGGGTGATTTTAGCGCGTTTGGCAGGGGCGACGATTTTGGGATTTTGTATCGGTTTGGCGATCGCCTTGAGCGAACAATTTTACAGTTCCTTGTCCGGTTCTGTAGTGCTGTTGGTTCACTGGAATAACCAAGAATGTACGATGGTTGCTTTGGGAGAAAAGCCCATCGAAATCGGCAGTTCCCGAAATGCCCATGTTTACTTATCAAAAGATGCCGGATTTCCGGCAGAATTTGCCAAAATTTTCCTAGAAAATGGTAAAATTATCTTAGAATTTGACTCGGCTCTGTCACAGCATCCGAAATTTGGGAAAATGAAGCGATTTAGACAAGAACTAAATGATGGCGATCGCCGCCAGTTTGGAGATATTATATTGGAAGTTCAAGAAAGGCTTTAAATCAGGTATTATTTGATTAATTTTATGTAAATGGTTCAATATACACTTTACCTGTTAAGCACCAGTCAACCCGACCCGCATCCAGTATCCTATAATCTGAATATCAGTGAAAAGGAGGAAAACAACCCGGAGAGTATTTTTAATTCAAAATTGCGTGAAAAAATGCGATCGCAATTGCAACAACAAACCGCCTGTGCCCTGAACAATGCTAACCTCGAACAAATCATACAGACATGGCTAGAAGATATCCGAGAAGGCTATCGAACCACATCTCTCACGTTGGATTTACCTGCCCTGGAATTCGAGGAGATCCACCAAATACAAGATTCGGGCGATCGTCGAATTCCCGATTTATTCCCTCCCGATTTTTCGCAAATTGAACCCCAAGGCGGTGCTTTACCTCCCTTGGATTTTACCTAAATTTCACCAACCATGCTGAACGTTACTATCACCCCCCACTTAGAATTTCTCAATGCTGATAAAGCTGGACAAAAGCTATTTGTGATGCTGAAACTGCGACCTAATGCGGAGGTGTCCGCCAGTCGTCCCTCGACCACATTTAGCTTTGTGATCGATACCAGTGGCTCCATGTATGAAGTTTTGGAAGGGGAGGAGACTATACCCACAGGTAATAGTTATTTCCTGGATGGAAAGCAATATACACAAGTCACCGGGGGAAAAACTAAAATTGACCAGGTGATCGAATCCCTCGAAGGTCTGGTCAGTTCCGGCCAAGCTGACTCCCGCGATCGGATTGCATTAGTCCGGTTTGATGACTCCGCGTCGGTCCTGCTTCCCCTGACTGCATCGACAGATACGGCATCTTTGAAAAATGCGATCGGTCAACTCCGAAATTTCAGCGGCGGCACTCGCATGGCTTTGGGAATGGAAGAGGCTTTAAACATCCTGAAAAACTGCGATCTCAGCAGTCGCCGGACTCTCATTTTCACCGACGGACAGACTTTTGATGAAAGCGATTGTCGAGACCTGGCGACACAATTCGCTGAGGCGGGAATCCCCATTACAGCTTTGGGAGTTGGCGAGTATAACGAGGATTTGTTACTGTATTTGAGCGATCGTACTGGGGGCCGAGTTTTTAATGTTGTGGAAACACAAACCCACACCGGAACCACGGATATTCCTATTTCCGAACTTCCTAATACAATTTTTGAGGAAGTTCAACAAGCTCAATCGGAAGTGATCAATAACCTCAAGTTAAATATCAGCACAGTCAAGGGTGTCAAATTAGCACGAATTAGTCGCGTATATCCCGATAGTGCTGAAATTGCCCTGGATAAAAAGCCTTATTTAATTGGAAGTGCGATCGCCAATGATGACACGGTTTTTCTATTAGAATTTGACCTGGAAAGTCATAGCCAAGCCAAGGTTCGTATTGCCCAACTTGGTCTGACTTACGACATTCCGGGAAAGCAACGGCGGGGTGAACTTCCCCCCCAAAACCTAGTCGTTCAGTTTGTGGCAGGACAGGGAGGAAGCGCCCAAACCAACCCGGAAGTCATGGGATATGTGCAGCAGCGAAATATCAGTGGAATTGTCGATCGCGCCGCCAACCTCGCTGATCAAAATCCCGAACAAGCGGCAGAATTGCTGGAAACTGCCCGACGATTAACCGTTAAAATTGGCAACGACGCAATGGTTGAATCTCTCAACGTCGGCATTGAAGAAGTCCGCAAAACTCGCAAACTTTCTTCTGGAACCCGCAAAACCGTCAAAATGGGAGCCAAAGGTAAAACTGTGAAAATGAGCAACGATTCCGAACTGGGTCTTTCCGAAGACCAAATTCGCAATTTAACCGGATCATAAATGATTCCAACTCTCACTAAAATATTAGCCCTTTATTAGGAGATAAAATCATGTCTATTACTTGTCCAAGCTGTAGCTATGATAACCTGGATGATGCCGAATTCTGCGAGGTCTGTGGTACAGAATTGAACACTGCCACATCTGTGCCCGCACCCCCTGAACCTGTCAGTAATTCCAGCCCCGAACTTTTTCCCTTCACCCCTCCCTTTGAGGAAGTCGATCTTTTCCCCAAAAACGAACCCCTCACTTTCCCTACGGCTACCACTGCGCGTCTGGTCGCCAAACAAGCTAACGCACCTCAACCTGAATTTCGTTTAGATGGTGTGGCACTGGTGGGAGTTTTTGACCCGGATATGGGGCCGGTGGATATCGATTTAGAAAACTTTGCCGGGGGAGAAACGGTATCGCGCCATCACGGAGAAATTTACCCGGAAGCGGGTAATTGGATGATTAAAGACTTGGGTTCAACTAATGGAATTTTCATTAAACCAAAGGGTCAAAGTCGCTTCGGAGCGAGGATTACTAGCCCAACTTGTCTTAATCCCGGTGATGAGGTTGCTTTTGGAAAAGTTCAGTTTGTGTGGGCAAACTCTGAGTTTTAATTGACTCAATTAGGAGATAAAAAACTGGGATTATCTCCTGTCTTATGGTTCAACTTATACGGATTATTAAATGGGCTCGTGATTTCAGAAAATACCTGTTTACAAATCGGAGATTTTGTGGTAAGAGTTGCCGCCAACCTGGGTCAAAGCAACGATCGCATTCACTATTTTAAAGTAAGTCTGGAAAATGCAGGTAGTGAACATCCTCAACTGGGACTTTTGCGAGTGGGTTCGGCAACGGGTTTGTTGCAACAAGAATTACAATTGCGGGAAACCTTGGCGGATTATAGTTTGGTTGCACCCATACTCGCTCAAATCCAGGTTCCTGATCTGTCTAAAATTGTGCAAGAACCCTTGACAGAAGAAACCATCGAAGCTGACCATATCACCCCGGAATTAACTGCCCATCAAGACCACGAATTATCGACTTTATCGAGTCCTGATGGGTCCGAGGAAATCCCCGAAAATTCGGAGGATATAGAGCAGTTAACAAATGAAACAGAAACCGCCGCAGATACGGCAGAAAGCATAACCGAAAATCAAGAAAATCAGACCCTAGAAAATACGGCGGAAAATATCACGGATAATCAAGATTTATATGAAGGGTCTGAGCCGGAGACAGATGAGGGAGAAAATTACCTGGAACCTGAATATTATCCTGAAGAAAATCTAGCGGGTGATGAAGGCGATCGCCTATTGGTATTGACCGAATTTCCCCATCCTGAGCGGGTATTAAGTCAGTGGTTAAAAAATAGTCCGAACCCCCTGGAAGTTTTAAAAGCGATCACGCCAATTTGTCAATTATTCTGGTATTTCCATCAACGTCACTGGTGTGCGATCGACATCAACCCAGATTGGTTAGAAATAGGTCAACCCATTCGCTGTTTTGACCTGACTGGCGTTTACCCAGAAGACACCCCAATGAGTTCGGGAGTCATGGGAAATTACTGTGCCCCCGAACTATCATCCCATCCTATTCCTAGTGAAAAAAGCAGCGTTTATACCATTGGTGCTTTACTGTATCATGGGTTGTATGGAAGAGAGCCAGACAGTGATTTTCTGGGTGTAAAAAAATGCGATATGCCCCATTTGTCACAACTGCTAACTATCTCCTTGTCCGCCATTCCTGATGAGCGTTTTTCCTTGTCACAACTGCGAGGTTTGGTCATCGAAACTCGTAAACTATTGGGGGGCGATCGCGTCAATTGGGAAATCGCCAGTGAATCTACCCTGGGACTGTCTCCCCGACGACTCCAAAATGAAGATAGCTACGGAATTGCTCAAATTAATCAAGGAGCATCTGAGCAGGTTATTTTAGCAGCTTTGGCGGATGGTATGGGAGGAATGGCCGCGGGTGAGGTAGCCAGTCGTTTGGCGGTGAAAACGGTTATTGATGGATTTCGCCAGGAAGAAGAAAATATTTCAAAAAACAGCAGCCAGTGGTTAATTTCTATTGTCGATCGCGCTAACTCGGTGGTATCTGAGGCGGTACATAATGGCGGAACTACGTTAAGTTTAGCCTTGATAGAGTCCCGAAAATTGGCGATCGCTCATGTGGGTGATAGTCGCATTTATCGGGTGAGTGACGGCAAAATTGAGCAGTTGAGTGAGGATCATTCTTTGGTGGCGCTGCTGGTCGCCAGCGGTCAAATTTCCGCCGAAGAAAGCCTCGAACATCCCGATCGCAATGTTTTGACTAAATCCTTGGGCTCGAAACCCAATCTTTCCCCGGGTTACGTGCAAACGAAAAGCGATATTCAATTGCAAGATGGCGATCTAATTTTGTTATGTTCCGATGGAGTCTGGGATTTAATTAGTAATGAGGAATTTATCGAAATTTTTAGCCAATCTCAACCCTTGCAAACTGCGGTTAATGAAGCAATTAATTTGGTGCTAAAACGAGACGCACCCGATAACGCGACTTTGTTGGCATTACGATGCAGTATTACTCCCATTGCTGTTAAATTTAACAGAGTTGAACAATCCTTAAAAACTTTAATTTAATTGACGGTAACTAATTATGAGTAACATCTGTCCATCATGTGCCTATGACAACAGCCCAGGCGATCGCTTCTGCATGGCCTGCGGAGCTACTTTAACTCCCACTAGCACCACTACTACTCCCACTAACTCAGGACTGTATTTACCCACAGGTACATGGCTAAAACAGGGCAAATACCAAATCAAAAAATTTATAAGTCAAGGCGGTTTTGGGATTACATACAAAGGGATTTACTGCGCTAATTCTGCTACTGTAGCCATCAAAGAGTTGTGGCCAGAAAATGGATGCAGACAAGGCACATCTGTACTCTGGCCCTTATCAATTACCCCGGTTGATCGAAAGAAACAACTTCATGAGTTCCAATTAGAAGCTATTTATTTAAGTCGTTGTAAATCTCCTCATATTGCTAAAGTTTATGATTGCTTTGAAGAAAATTCAACTATTTATATGGTGATGGAGTTTATAGAGGGTTCAACTCTATCCAATCTGTTATTGAATAATCACCAACCCCTAGATGAGCCTCTAGTGATTAAGTATACCAAAACCGTCGCTGAAGCACTCACAATTGTTCACCAGCACAATTTATTGCATAGAGATATTAAGCCCGACAATATTATGATTGGCAGTGGCGATCGTGTCGTTTTAATTGATTTTGGAACTACCCGAGAATTTATCGCTGGAAAAACCGGAGATATGACCGTAATTTTAAGCAGAGGATACGCCCCATTTGAGCAGTATTCTAGCCAAGCCAAACGCTATCCCTCCACTGATATTTATGCCCTGTGTGCTTCTATGTACGAATTATTAACAGGAAAATTACCCGCCGACTCAGCCGATCGCGCCCAAGCTATTTCTAATAACTTACCCGATCCTCTAGTTCCCCCCCGACAACTCAACCCTAATATTAGCCCCTACATTCAAAAGGTAATATTAACCGGGTTAAAATTTCGGGTAAATGAACGCATACAAACCGCCCAAGATTTTATCGATGCCCTGGATGGTAAACTGATTTCTCCGCTTCATAAAACCGCCAAAACTTGTGTTAAAAAAGGCAAGTTAACCGATGCTGTCACCGCCTATCAAAATTGTTTAACTCAAGAACCAGACAACGCCGAAGCCCTCATAGAATTGGCGATTATATTATTATATCATCATAGCGATCGCGCTGATAGTATTGCCAGAAAAGCCCAGCAAATTAAACCCCAAGACGGTCGAATTTATGGCATTTTGGGGTTAGTTAGCTGTCGTAGCCAGCAGTGGAAACAAGCGATTCAACAATTACAGCATGGCATTAAACTTAGTCCAAAACAAGCCTGGATGCACGCTAACCTAGGTTGGGCATGGGGAAAAGAGGGAAACTGGCAAAAAGCGGATCAGACAATTCAACAAGCATTAAACCTAGATCCTAATTCTAGTTTTGCTCTGGGGGTTAAGGCTTGGATATCTTTCCATCTTCGCCAGTGGAAAATCGTAGTTCAGGCGGGAACCCAGGGAATTTTTAAATCTCAGCAGCAGCCCTCCTCGGTGGCGATCGCCCTAAAATCCTGGCTTTATCCTCTCACAATTGCCGCTTTAGAACGAGTGACAACCAACAAGTCTGGTGACATCACACGGCGACTGCAAGCCTTCACTCAACAAGTCCCCAATAATGCCTTGGCTTTAGGATTTAAAGCGTGGTATGAGTACCGTAAAAGTGATCATGTATCTTGTCGTCAAAGTCTCAATTTAGCAAGTCAGTGTCCGGAAATACCCGATTGGGTGATGAGAAATGGAGGTTTAATTTATGAACATCTGGGAGATTTTCAAAAAGCGGCTGATTGGTATAATAAAATATATCAAAAACAACCCAAAGATGCTTGGATTTGTTATCGTTTAGGGACAGTTTTAGCCGCCAGCGGTGAGTGGCATCAGGCGAAAAATTATTTGGAGAATGCAGTTAAATGCGATCGCAATTTGGCGGCAGCTTATCGAAATCTGGGCTGGGTTTTGTTGAATTTGCGAACTGCAGACGGTCAAGTTAAATCGCCCCGGGAGGTCTTAGTAGCCTATCGTCAGGCTGTGACACTGTACGACCGCCAAGACCCCCAGCAAGCCCAACATTTGCGCTCAAAGTTTCAGGCTATCAATTTGCCATTATAATAAATGGAAGGGGGCTCTTCCAGTGATGGTTATACTGAAAGGGTTGGTGCGAGACGTTGAGGAGTGAAATAGGGCTGCAATGCCTGAAATAACCTCCCAGTGGGACTTCCACTCCTTGGTGGAATATAAGGGATTCGCCACCCTGACCATCCCATAACTGTTTATATGTCCCGACGTTTGG
>NZ_JBIMLI010000127.1:0-15251 GCF_051859755.1 Limnospira sp. | reverse complement strand
GGCGGTCAGCCGCTTGAGTCGGTTTTCCTCTCCGTGATCAATCACGGAGCTTCCAACCCTCCCAGGAGTTTTACGTGGAAAAAAAAGTTAGACATTTTTTGGAAAGTATGCTATTGTACATAATCAGGAGGTCTCTTCCCCCAAAAATGCGGATAATTTAGGCATCGGTGCGACATCGCGTGAGGGGAAAACCCGAAAAGTTCTTTAAGATTTCAAAAATTGAAGAGGTATTATGAGCCAAAAGGTTATACACCCGATGGATAAGTTTCAGCGTCAGGTGCATTCCCTAGTGAAGTCTGACATTGTTAAGCCTGAAGATAGCCTGTGGAAAATAGCACTGCTATTTGGGGATAAGTGGAAGTATTGGAAAGCAGAACTGATTGAATTCGGTTTTTCCATGCAAGATCCGATTAGTGAACTGTTGGCTGTTGATGTTTGGGATGAAGAATAAAACTCTGTGAAGCGTTAACATTTTGGTAAGCATTTAGCGAGGGCATCAGCCAAGTCTGTCGCGGTCTGATAGCGATCGCGAGGGGTATATTTAGTTACCCGTTTAATTACCTCGCGTAAGTCCGGGGCAATAGTGGGAATGCGATCGAGATCAAATCCGTATTCTTGGTCTTGTTTCCCGATATAATTTAGGGGACTCTCACCAGTCAATAAAAAAATCAAAGTCGCACCGATCGCATATAAATCCGACTGAGTGAGTGGCTGTCCCCTATCCTGTTCTGGTGCGCTATAACCTTCCGCCCCAATACGGGTTTCTAGGGGGGTACCAATTTCCTTAACCGCGCCAAAATCGAGGACAATAATCCGGCGATCGCGATGGCGCACCATCAGGTTAGCCGGTTTAATATCCCGGTGGATGATAGGGGGTTGTTGGGTATGGAGATAATCCAAAACTTCACAGGCTTGGATCATGTATTTAATCGCCATTGTCGGCGTTAGGGGTCCACTTTGATCAACTTGTTTTTCCAGATCCTGACCGTGAATCATCTCCATAACTAAATACTTTTTACCCCCATCCACAAAAAAGTCATAAAACTTGGGGACTCCCTGATGATTAAGGGATTTAAGAGTTCTAGCCTCCCGTTCAAACAATTCTTGCGCCTTAGCTATCTTAGCCATATCTGCATTCATCTCCTTGAGTACCACCAAAATGGGGATTGGCTTTCCGGAATGAGTCTGAGGCGCATTAGCCTTGCTATTATTGCTATCCCAGGCTAAAGAGGTGGTTCCCATACCTCCCTGACCAACGGTTCGCAAAATCTGATAAGTTCGGATACTCCGTTCAATCTTGATTGGCCAGCCGCAGTGAATACAGAATAGACTATCTGGTAGATTACCATCATGATTACAATTAGGTTTATTAATAACCACAGGGGGAGGCGGTGGAGGTTGTTCAATGGCGACCTTCAGTAAGGGTCCACCCTTAGCCAATTCTAATAAAGCGCCATCAGTCAAAGGTCCCTGGGTCGCTAAAATACCATTAACAAAAGTGCCATTAGTTCCCCGGCTATTGAACATCCACCGAGAATTTTGGGTAGTAGTAGATCTTTGTAAATCGAGATGGTATCGAGAAACCAAGGGATCGACAACCACGACGTGATTATCGGGAGCGCGACCAATTTTAACTAAAGGCTCCGTTTGAAACCGCCATTGTTGAATGGGGTTGGTTCGAGTGCCATCAAGTAGGGTCAATGTCAAGATATCGGACATAATTAGAGTTAGTCTCTGTGATGCGCTAGGACTCGAATAGCGATCGCGGTAATGTTGTCATGGCCGTTGTGTTCGTTAGCTAAATCAATCAAGCCATCAACTCCCCGATCTAAACTAACTTGAGAATCAATCAAAGGTTGGATATGAGTGTGACAATAGGTTTCGACTAAATCATTATCTGTCAACCCATCAGAAGCCAGCAGTAGCAAAGTATCCTCAGTGATATCCCAAAATCTGACATCTGGTTTTAAATACTTGCTATCCCTAGGTCCCAAGGCTTGGGTAAGTTGATAAGCGTCAGGACGGGTGTAGGCGATTTCTGGGTCTACACCCCTAGCAATTTCCCGCTGTCCGACTTCGTGATCAACAGTCATTTGTCGCAAACCTTGACTGCGGGTAAAACTGTAAAGGCGACTATCTCCCACATGAGCGATCGCCACCTGAGTATTAGCTACAATCACTAATACCAAAGTAGTTCCCATGCGACCACTACCAGAACGAGTCCCCTGCATATTAACCCTATAGATAGCCTCATTAGCCTCAGCGATCGCATTTAAGATTAATTGTTCCGAGGGTAAACTATCACTATCAGCCCAGTGAGTCTGAAAATATTCTTTCAGGCTATGTACAGCCATGCGACTAGCCACCTCTCCCCCCGCGTGTCCACCCATACCATCACTTATGATATATAAACCACGAGCATAGAGAGTCTGACTACCGGGGATTTCCTGACGCTCTAACAAAGTTTGCAGACCAAAGCAGTCCTCATTTTGCGATCGCTCTTTTCCCACGTCTGTACGACCACAAGCCTGTAAATCCAACAACTGAGGCAACCTAGGAACCGTTGGTGCATCTCCAATTTGCCCTGAAGATCCTGTAATCGGCACATCTGTCTGTAGACGAGTTACAGACGATCGCTGAGGTTCTGTTGTCCGTTGCTCTGGTGGTGTCAGTCCTGCCATAATTTCATCTAACTTTAAGCGTAATTGTTCAACCCCTTCCAATTTGCTCTCCCGTAGATCCCGCAACATTTGGGTAATCGAACCCATCAAAGTCCGTCCAGATAATTTAAATAGACTTTGCCAAAGTTGTCCCAAATCCCCCAAAGTCGGCAATTTTTCCGGGTCATCAGCATAAAGTTGTTTAATAAATAAACTGCCGGGAGCAGTGCCAGAAATTGCCAAATTATCCAACCGCAATAAACTTTGGCGATAGTGACCAGGCTCGAGAACTTCCCAGAGTTGCGCCATCTGTTGTAACCAAGCCACAATTTGTTGAAGTGGAGTCTGGATATCGTGCCACTTTTGTTCAAAATCCGGCAAATCCGAACAATCTGGCAACAACACGATCGCCTGATCTGCTTCTTCCCAGGCATCATGGACCTTGGGAAAATGTTGGGGGTAGCTATAGTATAAATCCCAATACACTTGCGCCGCCGGAATTAGCAAAGCCGACCTATTTTGGGGATCATCGGGAGTCAACTGCAAAGCCTCCAGGGGAGAGACCTGCAAAGGTTTACAATCCAACACCCGCACCCTTGCCATTTCCCCCAACTGTAAACTCACTCGGGGTTCTAGCAGTTTATATCGTCCTTGGGAATCCAAATAAACCGGTTTATCCACCACAGTAGCTTCTTCAGACGTATCAACTTCAGCCATAGAAGTCGAGGGGGGGGATAATTCCGTATCCGTCGAGAGCAAATCCCGATCTCCGATCTGTTCAGCATTAGACATCTGCAATAATCCCTCCTCCTCATGCTCATCAGAGAGTGACACAGCCATAGAATCATCCCCTACCGTCTCCAAAACCGAATCCGTATCATAGTCCTGAGCTAACATCAGACTAGACTCTGTTGATGTCACCTCAGCAGCAGATAGAGTAGTGATCACATCCCAATTTGAGGACATCTGATCCTGAACGCCATCAACTCCACCCATGAGGTGATCAAAGTTATCTGTAGCCGCCAAGTTTGGGGGTATTTCTTGGGGTGGCGATTCCTGAGCTGGCTTCTGGCACAATATAACCGCCTGCCACACCTTCCCAGTTTTAGCCCCACAGTTCCAACAATTTAGCTGATCAAGGGAAACTTCGCAGCTACACTGAGGACAAAACAGAAAACTCAAAGATGTGCCACAGCTTTGGCAAAATTTATGATGGTCTGGGTTTTCAAACTGACATTGGGGACAAACAAGCATTTTTGGGGTTCCCCGCGCGCAATTATTTCCATTTTGACATATTCCCGACACTAACCCGAAAGTTAGCGCCGGATTTTTCCGACCCTCGCTAAGTTCAGCAGAAGTGGGTTGGCGACCCTAAATCAGGCTCCTTGATTAGATTCTAACTCAAACCAGGCTCTGAGAACTTCTGCAACCGTCCAGGCTTGAGCAAAACATCCGCGCGGAGACATGGGGGGATCGCCGTCAAAAATTTCGCTGAGGGTGCCGAGTCCATGAGCATTGAGGTGATCTGCCATGGGTGCTAAAAATGACTGTGCTTGAGAGCGCGCGCCGTAGACCCGAAAATGAGCCAATGCAAAGGGGCCTAGTAGCCATCCCCAAACAGTTCCCTGATGATAGGCTCCATCCCGTTGTAACACATCACCACCATAGACACCCTGATATTTCGCATCTTCCGGCGACAGACTGCGAAGACCATAAGATGTTAGCAGTTTCTGGCTACAGATATCTACTACCTGACGTTGTTGTGGCGGCGTGAGTAGGGAACTATAGCCGACTTTCCCTAATTGAGACAGAGATATCGCGAAAATTTGATTGGGTCGCAGGGAGCGATCGTCCCCGTCGGGAGTGTCCAGAACATCATAACAGTAGCCTGCCTGTTGATTCCAGAATCGGGAGAAGCCTTGGGCGGTTTTTTTTGCCCAGGTTTCATAGTCCTGACTGGGTTTATCTAATATTTTGGCAATGCGGATCATTACCTGTAGGGCATGGTACCACAGGGCATTAACTTCGATGGGTTTACCGACTCGTGGTGTGACTACCCAATCGCCTACTTTCGCATCCATCCAGGTTAGTTGTGAACCGGGTTCTCCTGCATAGAGTAGTCCGTCTTCTGGATCAACTTTGATATTATAGCGGGTCCCTTGATGATGCCAATGGATCATCGAATCTAAGACCGGGAAAAGTTCTGCTAATAAGTTAATATCTAGGGTATGGTCGAAATAGGCGCGGATGGCTTCAAAATACCAGAGGGTGGCATCGACCGTGTTATAGTCTGGGGTCTCGCCTACTTCTGGGAATCGGTTGGGCAACATTCCGCGATCAACATAATGGGAAAAGGTTTGTAAAATCGTGCGAGCAATATCTGCGCGTCCGGTAGATAGGGTCAAACCGGGTAGCGAGATCATCGTGTCTCGTCCCCAATCTCCAAACCAGGGATAACCAGCAATGATAGTTTTTCCTGGGGTTCCGTCTTTTAGAGTGCGATCGACTATAAACTGATCTGCAGCTAGTATCAGTTGAGTTATCCAATCTGGTGTCTGTGGTGCGGGTGACTTATACTCCAATAAGATGCCGTCTTTTTGGCGCTTTGCCTCTAACTCCGTCATCATATCCAGATTGGGATCAGCTTTGGTGCTGGCAATCACAGTTACCGCGCTACCCGGTGTCAAAGTTGTGTGTAAAGTACAAGCATGGAGGTGGTCTTCCGTCCAGTCCATCCCTCGGTAACGTTCTATTGCCAAATCATATCCATAGTACCAAGGATTACCCGGCGTAGAAATCATTACCTCTTCCTCCCCACTTCCCTGGGTGAACAGATATAGGGGGCTAGTATCCGGGAATAATCGAATCTCTACCCCTTGTGATCTGGATTTAATATCCATCTGACAGTTATTCCCATGATTGGCATGAGTATTGTAGTGGTGATCCCGATGATTGACCATCGCTTTGAGCGACAAACTTATCGCTTTTGTAGCCCGGAGTAAGGTATATTGGACATAGGTTGTATTTTCACCTGGTTTCATCCATATTCGTTTTTCTAGCAAAGCATCTCCACAAGCAAAGTCCCACACGGGAATAGTCCCCTCTAGTCTGAAGTGTTGAATATGCTTGAAACCTTCGGGATCTACTTTGCCGTCAGCCCACCTATTTGTATAAATTGGAAAAAATTGCTCATCATAGCTCACTGTTTCATCTAACTTGGTTAATAACAGGGTTCGATTGAGAGGAGGATTTAAAGCCGCTATCATTAATCCATGATAACGGCGGGTCAACAGTCCGCTGACCGTCCCCGCACCATAACCCCCAATACCATTAGTGATTAACCACTCTCGACATTCACTTGAGTTCAGATAATTGCAAATTTCTCGACCAAATGCTAAAACCATGTTCTATCTTGAATTTCTGTGGTGTAGATTACTTAAATGTATTATAATCTATCTTTAAAGAAAAATTAAATTAATTCAGATGCCCATGTAATGAGTAATAATATAACTTACCTAGACCATATCTGGTGTGGTTATTAGTATACCCACCATAATCTGGATGGTTAATGTTCCTACTGATTGGGGAAATGTATTATGTATAAGCTCTGTTGTTTCGACCTTTGACAGTACCCTAAAAACTTAGGATTGTGCTTTTTTATACCTCAGTTCATTTTTAACCTTTGATAATCATTAACTTTTGGGGAATATATGCAGGAGAAGTCGGGTCTAAAAACACAAAAAATTAAATCATCAATCATCAATGGTTCTGCCCTCGGTTTACTATTGATTAGTACAGTTATTGCTATCCTGAGTTTAATTCCTCTATATAATCGACTTAAAAACAATAAGGAAAAACAACTTATTTTTGAGAGTCAAAACAGTGTATCAATTATTAATAACTTGATTGATGAATATTTAGATAAATCATTAAAAATAAGTCAAAAACCAGGCATTGGTAGAACCATTAATGCTGAGGTACTCACCGATATTTCTCCGCAAGCCCTAGAAAATACCCGGGAAATGTGGCAAGATTTATTGGGGGATTATCTGACGGGAATTGCCTATATAAATGAGCAAAAAACGGTAATTTTAGCAGTAGGTCAATCCATACCAATAGAATTTTTAAATAAGCATAGATTTTCTACGGTAACAGGAGATATTATCGGTCTATTTGAAATTGATAATATTCCCCATATTCTGATTGAGAAGCATGGGACATTTAACGGCAGCCATTTATTTTTATTTAATTTATCACATCTGCGCCAACAAATCAGACAAAAAGCAAATTTTTACCGTTCAAATTACTTAGAAATTGCGATTTTAAATAATCATGAATTGAAGCCTATTTTGATTGACTATAATCAACCCAATCCGGTAATAGCGGCACTGAGTCAACAAACGGATATTTTAGAAATTATCAAAAGAAATTACCAACGCGGAAATCAAACGGGGGGGCTATGGTGTAATTCCTGTGATGCTTTCATCGCCTACAGTCCGATTCGCAATCTGGAAGCATCATTAATTATGGGTGAAAAGAAACGGCAACTCTACAGCCCGGTTTATCGCCAGATTTTACTATTATCGGGAACGATGATGCTATTTATCATGGTGGGAACAGCCTGTTTAGTGGTGATTATACGTCCCCTAACTAATCAAATTAGCCAAGAAATCTGGGAACGCCATAAAGCGGAGGCGGAATTAATTAAAGAAAAAAACTTTACCCAAACCTTACTAGAAGCTAATCCGGCTTTTTTTATAGTCCTAGATGTGGAAGGAAAAGTCAAATTCATGAATCCCTCGATGCTGAATACTCTAGGCTATAAGCAAGAGGAAGTGGAAGGGATGAACTACAGCGCCACATTTGTGCCGAAGGAAGAGGGAAAATCAGCGCCCTGGGTATTTGAATTAATGATTAATCGTCGCCTCCCCATACGCACGGAAGAAACTATGATCACGAAAGACGATCGCGAAATTATTGTAGAATGGTATGGTCGTGCGGTTTTTAATAAAGAAACAGATGAATATGAATATTTTGTGGGGGCTGGTTTAGATATTACCGATCGCAAACGCGCCGAT
This sequence comes from Limnospira sp., assembly GCF_051859755.1. Taxonomy (NCBI): domain Bacteria; kingdom Bacillati; phylum Cyanobacteriota; class Cyanophyceae; order Oscillatoriales; family Sirenicapillariaceae; genus Limnospira; species Limnospira sp. The sequence continues at coordinate 7,513 of NZ_JBIMLI010000127.1, read as the reverse complement.
GAAGAACTCCAACTACTTCAACAAATTACCCACGCTGTCAGCATCGCCGTAGATTTTGACTCAGCTTTAGCAGTGGCTTTAGATCTTCTTTGTCAAACCACAAGCTGGGAATTTGGGGAAGCATGGATTCCTAACCCTGAACAAACTCATCTGGAATATAGTTTAGTTAGCTATCAAGAAAAACCAGATTTCGCGGGTTTTTATGAACAGAGTAAAAAGTTTTTACTGGGTGTAAATGATGGTTTAGCCGGGAGGGTATGGGCTGGTCAAGAACCGGAATGGGATCGAGATATTTCTGAGGAATCTCAGGCTAATTTTTCCCGCTATTCTCTGATTAAACAATATGGGTTTAAAGCGGGGTTGGGTGTGCCGATTTTAGCAGATAATCGGGTGTTGGCGGTGTTAGTGTTTTTGATGTCAATGCCGCGCGAACAAGATAATCGCTTAGTTAAACTGGTGTCTTCAGTGGCTATGCAATTGGGTTCGGTATTTCAACGGAAGCAAGCAGAGGAGAAATATCGAGATATTTTTGAAAATGCTTTAGAGGGAATTTTTCAAATTGACCTACAAGGAAAGTATATTAGTGCTAACCCGGCTTTAGCTCAAATCTTGGGCTATGACTCTCAACAACAACTGTTGGTTAGGGGTAGCCAAATTAAGAATGTTTATGCTGATCCGGAAACTTATAATAGGTTTATTAATCTTTTACAAACTCGGGGTTCAGTTTCTAATTTTGAAGCCCAAGTTTATCGGCGGGATGGTGAAGCAATTTGGATCTGGCAAAATGCGCGGGCTATTTATAGCGATCGCCATAACCGTGTGCTTTACTATGAAGGGTCAATTATGGAAATTACCCACCTGAAAGAAACGGAAGCTAAACTGCGTCATAGCGCCTCCCATGACTCTCTTACCGATTTATGGAATCGGGCATTTTTCCTAGATAAATTAGATGATTCTATTAGAAAGTGTAAGACCCTAGATAATTATCAATTTGCTATTCTGTTCTTAGACCTGGATGGGTTCCAATTTATTAATGATAGCCTCGGACACGCCATCGGCGACCAACTGCTAATCGAGGTTAGTAAGCGGCTTACAGATTCTGTGGATTCACATATCCTCGCACGATTGGGAGGGGATGAGTTCACGATTTTATTAGAAAATATTAGGGATATTCAAGAGGCGATCGATGTGGCGGAAAGGATTCAGGAATCCTTAAAATTGCCGATATTCCTCGAAAAAAATCAGATTTTTACGGGTGCGAGTATTGGTATTGTTGAGGGTAACTCTAATTATCAAAGTTCTCCAGAGGTATTAAGAGATGCAGATACGGCCATGTATCGCGCTAAAAGGCAAGGAAAAGGCTGTTATGTGGTTTTTGACTCGACGATGCGAACCAATGCTCTGCGGCGCTTATACCTGCAAACCCAGCTACGTTTAGCGTTACAAGAACAACAGTTTGAGCTGAACTATCAACCTATTATTGAACTATCGACGGGGACTATTGCAGGATTTGAGGCTTTATTGCGTTGGGACCACCCCCAAGAGGGTTTGATATCCCCGGCTGAGTTTATCCCCATAGCTGAGGAAGCGGGTTTAATTGTTGATATTGGGGAATGGGTATTGCGACAGGCTTGTTTTCAGTTAAGCGAATGGAAAGAGAAATTTGCGGTTTATTCTAATTTGATGATGAGTGTTAACCTGTCTTCTCAGCAATTTACTAATGATTTAAGTCGGCGCATTAGCAAGATTTTAGTTGAGACGGGGGTGGCGGGTTCGGAGTTAAAATTAGAGATTACAGAAACGGCGATTATGAATGACCCGGAATTAGCGATCGCCACTTTACAACAACTCAAACAACAACAAATCAAAATTTGTATTGATGACTTTGGTACAGGTTACTGTTCGTTGGGTTATCTGCATAAATTCCCAGTAGATATCCTCAAAATTGACCGCTCATTTGTTAGTCAAATTCCCGAAGGTGAGGATAAGCGGGAAATTGTCCGGGTCATTGTGGCTTTGGCTGAAAGTCTGAAGATGGATGCGATCGCCGAAGGTATTGAAACTGCCGAACAACTCCACCATTTACAGAATTTTAAGTGTAAATATGGACAGGGTTATTTTTTCTTCCGTCCCCTCAATTGTCAAGCGGTAGAAGCATTATTAAACCATGATCAAAGGGGATTACCACTACCTGCCCAATTTTAACCAAATTTTAAGAATTTGACCGCCAATAGCGATCGCGTATCTGTTGCTGAATCTGATTTAACTGTGGTTGAGATAAAGCCATATTCTCAGCTTGTAACCAATTAATTAAATCCCCCACTAAAGGAACCCCCAAACCTAAATCTTGGAGTTGTTGACTTTGACTAAAAACGGCTTCTGGTGTACCTTGAAAAGCCAGTTTTCCCCTATCAAGTACCAAAACCCAATCCGCCCAGGCTTCGACAAAATCCAAATTATGAGTAGCGATAACCACAGTAGTTCCTCGCTGTTGAATCTGATTTAATAAGCAGTGAAAATTAGTAACTTGATAGGAGTCAAGATAAGCCGTAGGTTCATCCAAAAACAAGAGTTGTGGCTGCAACACCATTATATCAGCAATTGACACCCTTTTTTTCTGCCCCAAACTCAGATAATTAATCGGGAAATCCGCCAAACCCACTAAATCAAATTCAGCCAAAATTTGGCGCACCCGTTGAGCAATTTCTGAGGTAGATAAACCCAAATTACACAAGCCATAGGAAATATCTTCTGACACGGTAGTTGCTACTAACTGCTGTTCAGGATTTGGGAACACTAAACCCACCTTTTGGCGCAATTGATTCAACCATCGCCGTTTATATTGTAGCGGTTGACCTCGCCAACTAATCACCCCGGACTGAGGACGATATAACCCATTAGCTAATCGAAATAAGGTAGTTTTTCCGCAGCCATTACGTCCAATGACAGCATAACGCTGATATCTACCAAATTGACAAGTGATATTTTCCAGAGTTGGCTGCTGACTACCGGGGTAAGTATACTGAACATTATCAAATTCTAGTAACTCAAATTCCGATGACATACAACCATCCAATAATCACCAATAATAGTAGACAACCACAACATCCTTCCCAGGTATATCGAGGGTTGGATTGATGGCGAGAAACCGACCAAACCCGCAACTCTCCGTTAAACCCCCGCGCGGTTAATCCTAAACAAATTTGTCGATAATTTTCTAGGGTTTGTTGGAGTAGTTGACTGGTGACAATTCCTAAACTGCGGATTGTAGTTTTCCAGTCACCATAACCGATACGAACCTGTTGAGCGATTAATAATTGACTAGCGGTTTCAGTTAACATAAAAATAAACCGATACATTAACATTAATAGTTCTGTGATTAAACTGGGACAGCCAATCTTACGGAAAATTCTAATGATTTCGACGAAGGGGGTAGTGAGTAAAAGAAAATACATACAGGAGCTTAAAACTAGGGAGCGAGTTAGTAGAAAACCAGCTTGTTGCATTCCTTGATTACTGAAATATATCAAGATATTACCTAGGTTAAATTCCCAGATAATATCAGTTTTAATTAATTCAATATTAGCTGAATTAACCACCCCCAATAGTAAGGCGGGAATGCTAGTTAACCAAAAACTGAAGGGGATGGCTTGCAATTTCAGATAAATTCCTAGGGGAATTTTAGCGTAAATCACGACCCAAATTGTCACCCAAATGGTGATCAATATTTGCAGGAGGGGGGGAGCCGCCAAACTGAGACAAAACAGGATGGCGGCAAAGGCTAACTTATGTTCTGAGGGTAAATACCTTAACCGATTGGTATAGGCGATCGCATCAATTTGATGGTACATTTAGGATGAGCGATTTTTGCCTTGTTTACGGCCTTTATATAAGCCAATCACATAGCCGACGATACCCGCACCAATAGCAGCTTGAGAAACAAATAACAGGCTCTCAATTTCGCCACTGGGAACTTCTAAGATAGGTTCAAACCAGGGTTGATAATTGGGTTGAATTTCGCCGATGAGATTTTCGGCTTGTTCATCGGCTCCCTCATAATCTCCTCGGATAAAAATTAGCGGCGTTACCGATAAAATAACGACAGCTAAAATCATCCACAAATTGCCATTTTTTACAGGTTTATCAGAAGTTGGTGTCATGATTTTACTTAGCTATTAGCTTTCCCAATTTTCAAGGTTTGCAGTTCTTCTGAGGCGTAGGACTCTAACCAATTCCAAACTACCAGCGTTAATAGTCCCTCACTAATTGATAGGGGAATTTGAGTGACTGCAAAAATCCCCGCAAATTTGATAAAGGAAGCCATAACCCCCCCAGAAGCAGCCGGAAAAGCTACGGCTAACTGTATGGAGGTAATTAAATAAGTGGCTAAACTTCCCAAGGCTGCTGCGAAGAAAATACCTAACTTTTGTTGGTTAAATTGGCAGAATAGTTGATAAATGCCATAGGCAACCCAAGGGCCGACAATCGCCATAGAAAATACATTAGCTCCCAAGGTAGTTAAACCGCCGTGAGCGAGTAATACGGCTTGGAAAAGTAGGACTAAACTGCCTAAAACTGTCATCACTGACGGTCCGAATAAAACCACTCCTAATCCGGTTCCGGTGGGGTGAGAACAACTCCCTGTAACTGAGGGGATTTTTAGAGCTGACAGGACAAACGTAAAGGCTCCTGCTAGGGCAATTAATAGCTTTAGTTCGGGGTTGTTTCGGGTAATTTTGGTGAGTTTTTGAAAACCAATAACCCAGAAAGGGATGATTAACACCCACCAAAAAATTGCCCAGGTAATAGGTAAAAAACCTTCCATAATGTGCATTGCTTGAGCTGGAGTGGCTGCACCTATTACCAAATAAAATGTTAACCCAATCATGGCGATTAGGTGTATCATTCGATGATTTTTGCTCATCTGTACCTCGCAGATTTGTGAGTGAGAAATAACTATAGGCGGGCATCCTGACTCACAGATGGGGTGGACAAATTAGCCGGAAATCTGATTACAGTTGCGGGACAGCGCCGGATTTACACCGAACTTTCCCCATTACTCCTAGTGGCTGTTCCCCACTAGAACCTATAGTTGGCGCTATTGTATCATGTGTAGGTCAACAGTGAACCAAGCTGGCAAATATTTAATTAAGTTTGCTCTCGCCTGGCCCAATATTGTTGGACGGCTTGGACGTTATACCAATTTAAAAAAATCCGAGAAATTTCTAAGGCTAATTGAGGCTGACCACGATTAATTAACCACTGTAAAAAATGCGCCATGGTCCTTTCATTGAGTTGACCTCTTAGGGATAAAATGCCCCAGAGTATCCGATGCAAAATGGTCATTTGAATCATCATTTTGACTGACCAGGTAGGATGTTTTTGATAGAAAACTACCCCCATTCTGCCTCTTTGTTTTTCTTTTTCAATTAGGGCGGGTATTTGGTCTAAGTTAAAGGGGGGATGCCAATGATATCCGACGGCGGCGGGGCATTTGATTAATTTTAAGCCTAATTTTTTTAGCCTAACTCCTAGTTCCAGGTCTTCCCAACCATAAAGCTGAAATTTAGGGTCAAATAATCCGGCTTCGATTAGCCAATGGCGGGCGATCGCCACATTTCCGGTGGCAAAATAAGCGGCAGAAAAATCGGTGATTTTATAGGGTTCTGTGGTGGGATTTTCAAAATTGCAGGTATTCACAACTCGACCATAGGTAAAGATGCGATCGCTTTTTTGAGAGTTGGCAATTAAGGCGGTAGCGTGAGCGGCAAGAAAGCTATCAGTTACCACCAAATCACTATCGATAAAAACAATCAGATCTCCCCTCGCCTGTTCAACTCCCAAATTTCGCGCCGCCGCTGGTCCCTGGTGGTCTTGCTGGTAGATGCGAAGATGGGGAAATTCGAGGGTGTTAGTTCCCAACCATTCCACAGTCCCATCAGTGGAACCATCATCGACTAACACCACCTCATAGCCAGTCACGGCGGCGCTATAGGTTTGATTTTCCAATGCTCTCAGACACTTCTGTAAAATCGGCAAACGGTTATAGGTAGGGATAACAACGCTAAAAAACATATATTTTCTGGGACAGTTGGCGATGCTCTGCAACTATAACCTAATTGTTACAGCCTTACTTTTCAATGGTGGCGATTGGGGTGATAATGAAATGTTTGTTGATCTAGGAGCTTTGGTAGATTATGGGTCGCGCTGAAAAAGCTGTACTTGCCTACTCTGGTGGTGTAGATACCTCTGTCTGTATTCCTTATCTCAAAAATGAGTTTGGGGTAGCTGAAGTAATTACTGTGGCGGTTGACTTGGGACAAGGTGATGAACTAGGACCAGTGAAACAAAAGGCCCTCGACTCTGGCGCGAGTGAGTCTTTAGTGATTGATGTACAACAGCGATTTGTACAGGAGTTTGCTTTTCCGGCTATTCAAGCTAATGCTTTGTATGAGAACCGCTACCCCCTGGCTACGGCTTTAGCACGTCCTTTGATTGCTCAGGTTTTGGTGGAAGTTGCCGAAAAATACGGAGCAGATGCGATCGCTCACGGTTGCACGGGAAAAGGCAATGATCAGGTCCGCTTTGATGTCTCTATCGGCGCTCTCAACCCTAATATTAAGATTTTAGCTCCGGCTAGGGAATGGGGTATGAGTCGGGAAGAGACGATCGCTTATGGGGAAAAATTTGGCATTTCCTTCCCCGTTAAAAAGTCTTCCCCCTACAGTCTCGATCGCAACTTGCTTGGTATGGCGATCGAAGCTGGACCTCTGGAAGACCCCTGGGTTGAACCCCCAGAGGATGTCTATGGGATGACTAAAGCGATCGCTGATACTCCTGACCAGCCAGAATATTTAGAAATTGGCTTTCAATCTGGCATTCCTGTTAGCCTCAATGGGGAAGCACTCAACGGCGTTGACCTCATCTCTCGCTTAAATGCGATCGCCGGAAACCACGGTATCGGACGCATTGATATGATCGAGAATCGTTTGGTAGGTATTAAATCTCGGGAAGTTTACGAATCCCCTGCCATGGTTGTACTCATTCAGGCTCACCGAGATCTTGAAAGTCTGGTTCTCACTTCTGATGTCACCCGCTATAAACGCGGTATTGAGGAAACCTATAGCCAAATTGTCTATAATGGCCTCTGGTTTAGTCCCCTCAAAGGTGCGATCGATGCCTTTATCAAACAAACTCAAGAACGGGTCAGCGGCACTGTACGGGTCAAACTGTTTAAAGGCAATTGCAACATTGTCGGTCGCCAGTCTGACAAATCCCTCTACAGCCTTGACCTGGCTACTTACGGTTCTGAAGATGTATTTGACCACAAAGCCGCCGAAGGATTTATCTATGTTTGGGGTCTTCCCACTCGCGTTTGGTCCGAAAAAATCAGAGAGTAAGATTTAATTGTCAATTATTGGGGCGGGTTCTACAGTTAAGTCAGCACCCCCGGCTGAAGCACGGGGGCTTCGTGCCCCCCGCTTTCAGGTAGCTGACCAGCTTAAGCCTTAAC
>NZ_JBIMLI010000126.1:0-15318 GCF_051859755.1 Limnospira sp. | reverse complement strand
GGCGGCGGTCAGCCGCTTGAGTCGGTTTTCCTCTCCGCGATAAATCACGGAGCTTCCAACCCTCCCAGGAGTTTTACATGAGAAAGGGAGGCGGTCCATTTTTGTGGTCTATGGGTATAGATGTTGTTGTTGGATGATCTGACCGAGTGAGTTGACCCAAATATGGGAGGCTTCCCGAATTTGACCCTGTTTAAGTATAGCGATCGCAAAATGTCTATATTTATCAGGTCCTGTGCCTTGAATGCGTGGGACGCTGGCAGCATTAAGATATATAGTCTGATGTTCATCGACAGCTAGGGATTTCCGCAGATAGGCTTTAGTATGGCGGAGGGTGTGGTGCATATGACCAAAACCGACTAGGGGGATAGTTTTTCCATAATTGCGGGTTTGGGTAATAGCTTCGGCAAAGTCTGGGTCGCCATAGTCGCCGCCAATAGGTTTCCAGTCTTTACCACAGGGTGATTCTGGGGTATCTCCTAAACCAAATGGGCCGTTATGTCCCAAAAAAATAATCTGGTCAAATGCGGCGTTTTTAACTTGGGCTAAAATGCGATCGCTTGATTCTTGGTTGCTGTTGACACCAAAGCGGGTTTGATAAAATTCTTGATTTGTCCATTGTGGCCCCCCCCAACTAAAGGGTCGAGTACCCACAACCGTTAATCCTAACTCAGGAAAATCTCGTTTTCCATAGCCCACGTGGGCGGGTCCCAGCATATCAATTTGGGTTTGCACCCGGTCTTCCATGGTGCGATCGTAAGGACACTTTTGGCGACCCCATTCGGTCATGCTATACCAAGCATCATGGTTTCCAAACACTACCGCCTTGGGTAAATCTAAGTTAGCGATCGCCTTGACCACCTCTAGGGCTTCATTACCAAAATCACCTACAAATAGGGCTAAGTCTACCCCCAACTGTTTTAAGGCTATCTCATCTTCTGGTTCCCATTGGTCGTGGATATCTCCAATGAGGGCAATTTTGATAGTTAATTCCGGTGATGGGCTCATTGTATCTGATAGTACGTTTTTTTCTAGGATAAGTTGTTGCGACCCCAGGTTGAGATTTCTGGCTTTACTCTTTTTGGTGAATTCAACTATAATTAGGAATTAGAGAATCACAAACCAGAGGTCAACTGATGTTTGCAGCGACTTTAGACCGACAACCGACTGAATATGAGAAGCCAGAGGACTTGTTTGAGGCGATCGCCACTTTAAAGAAGGACCTTAATGCGATCGTGCTGGCCCACTATTACCAAGACCCCGATATTCAGGACATCGCTGATTATATTGGCGACTCCCTAGGACTGTCGCGCCAAGCTGCCGAAACCCATGCAGATGTTATTGTCTTTGCGGGGGTTCACTTCATGGCAGAAACCGCTAAAATTCTCAATCCAGAAAAACAGGTTTTACTCCCCGATCTTAATGCAGGATGTTCTCTAGCTGATAGTTGTCCTCCCGATGCTTTCGCTGCCTTCAAAGCTGCCCATCCTGACCATTTAGTGGTATCTTATATTAATTGCACTGCCGACATTAAGGCGATGAGTGATATCATCTGCACCAGTGCTAATGCCGTCAAAATAGTTAGCCAAATTCCCGCAGATCAGCCAATTATTTTTGCACCCGATCGCAACTTAGGGCGCTATGTCATGGCGGAAACTCAACGAGAAATGCTATTATGGGAGGGGGCTTGCATGGTGCATGAGAATTTCTCCGAAAAGAAAATTGTGCAACTACGGATTGAATATCCCGGCGCGGAAATTATTGCTCACCCCGAATGTGAACCCCCAGTTTTACGTCATGCCAATTATATAGGCTCTACCACTGCTTTATTAAAGTATGCCAAAGAAAGTGCTAATTCCACCTTTATTGTAGTGACAGAACCTGGAATTATTCACCAGATGAAAAAAGAGGCTCCCGACAAACTGTTTATTGCCGCGCCCCCCCTAAACAGTTGCGCCTGCAATGAGTGTCCCCACATGAGGCTAAATACCCTCGAAAAACTCTATTTATCTATGAAAAATAGACAGCCAGAAATCACCTTACCTAAATCTACCATAGAGGCTGCTTGGCGACCTATTCAGCGGATGTTAGAGATGAGTTAATTAATAGGGAATAGAGAATTTGACACCCCCTCTCTGTCTACCTCTGGGAGAGGGCGATCTCATGTAGGGGCGGCGTTCCGCTAGTTCCTCGACTAGCGGCGAGAAGATAAATAAACCCGGCTTCTGGGTTGGGGTAGTTCTTCCGGGGGTAGGTGGGGGCGAGAAGATAAATAAACTCAGCTTTTGGGTTAGGGTAGTTCCTGCGGGGGTAGGTGGGGGCGAGAACATGAATAAACCCGGCTTCTGGGGAGGGGGTGAGACGAAAGGTTTTTTTGTGAGTTTCGGCCAGATAGGTTAAAATTATTAAGAGATGTGAAATTTTTGCATTTCCAGATAATCTCTGTTATCCCAACTGATCAAGTATGTCTCTTCCCATTCGCAACGTTGCTATTATCGCTCACGTCGATCACGGCAAAACCACATTAGTAGATGCTCTTCTCAAACAGTCCGGTATTTTCCGGGAAGGGGAAGATGTCCCGGACTGTATTATGGACTCCAATGATATTGAACGGGAACGGGGAATCACCATTCTCTCTAAAAATACCGCCGTTCGCTACGGAGAAACACTAATTAATATTGTCGATACCCCCGGTCACGCCGACTTTGGCGGAGAAGTGGAACGGGTGCTAGGTATGGTTGATGGCTGTATACTGATTGTCGATGCTAACGAAGGCCCGATGCCTCAAACGCGCTTTGTCCTGAAAAAGGCGCTAGAAAAGGGACTCCGCCCCATTGTGGTGATTAACAAAATCGATCGCCCTCGTGCCGAACCCTATGGCGCAGTTGATAAAGTCCTAGATTTATTCTTGGAACTGGGGGCAGATGATGACCAGTGCGAGTTCCCCTATCTGTTTGCATCAGGTTTAGCAGGATACGCCAAACAGGACTTGGAAGAAGAAGGGGTAGACATGAAACCCCTATTTGACTACATTATCGACCATGTACCACCACCTGTAGGCGACCCAGAAAAACCCCTACAACTGCAAGTTACCACCCTAGACTATTCCGAATATGTAGGCCGTATCGTTATTGGTAAAATCCATAATGGAGTGATTAGAGCCGGACAACAGGCTGCTTTAGCGAAAGAAAATGGCGAGGTAGTTCGTAGCAAAATCACCAAGTTAATGGGATTTGAAGGCCTGAGCCGGATTGATTTAGAATCCTCTAGCGCCGGAAATCTGGTAGCTGTGGCTGGTTTCAGTGATGCTAATATTGGGGAAACCATCACCTGCCCTAATGAACCCCAGGCTTTACCTTTAATCCGGGTGGATGAACCGACTTTGCAAATGGCTTTCTCGGTGAATGATTCCCCGTTTGCTGGTCAAGAAGGTACTTATGTCACTTCTCGACAATTACGCGATCGCTTAATGCGAGAATTAGAAACCAACGTTGCCCTACGGGTTGAAGAAACCGACTCCCCTGATAAATTCATGGTTTCCGGTCGTGGGGAACTGCATCTAGGTATTTTAATTGAAAATATGCGTCGGGAGGGTTACGAGTTCCAAGTATCCCAACCCCAGGTAATTTACCGAGAAGTTAGCGGTCAACCCTGCGAACCCTTTGAATATCTGGTTTTAGATGTTCCAGAAGAGGCTGTAGGGAGTTGTATGGAACGCTTGGGTCAGCGCCGCGCCGAAATGCAGGATATGCGTATGGGGGGTAATGGTCGTGGCCAATTGGAATTTGTAGTTCCCGCCCGTGGTTTAGTAGGTTTCCGGGGGGAATTTATGCGGATGACCCGTGGTGAAGGGATTATGAACCACAGTTTCCTAGAATATCGTCCCATGAGTGGAGATATTGAAGCGCGACGCAATGGGGTGTTAATTTCTTTTGAAGAGGGGGTTAGCACTTTCTACGCCCTGAAAAATGCTGAGGATAGGGGTGTGTTTTTCATTACCCCGGGAACTAAGGTTTATAAAGGCATGATTGTTGGGGAACACAACCGACCCCAAGACCTGGAGTTAAATGTCTGCAAAACTAAGCAGTTGACTAACCACCGTTCTGCTACTGGGGATGAATTGGTACAATTACAGACTCCCATGGATATGAGTTTAGAACGTGCCTTAGAATATATCGGCCCTGATGAGTTGGTGGAGGTTACTCCTGAGTCCGTGCGTCTGCGTAAGGTGAGTAAAAAGTTGGTTAAACGCTAAACCTACCTAAAACTACCTTGGCGCTAGGGTTCAGCGGGCGGGTTGCTGTGGCTGTATATTAGACAATACAGCGCGCACCCGCCCCTCAATTTTTCTGAGCCGGGGACAGGGAACCGTCAGGAAATCTTAACCCCAATTTCAAGGAAGGTTATTGACATATAATAAATTGTGTTATATTTGATAAAATATGCAAATCGTTCATCTCCCCCACCCGTTAACTCAACTGGCCGTTTGTCCAGTTATTGGTTAACGTTCTGAGGAAGACGGAAGTAGGGACCCATGCCCGAAGGAACGCGCCACATTTTGACAGTTGGTTGAAGGGAGTCAGTACAATGTTTGTACCTTCTTTGGTGGCTTTTTCCGTCGCTTGCTTGGCGATTTACTTGAGTTTTCACACTTCTGAGGAGGTTGTTAAAGTTGGAGCGAGGGGGACTGCATTTGTCTGTTTATTGATCAGTCTGGTTTATGCACCTTGGTCAGTTTTGCTGGTCTTAATTGTTCCAGTATTGGCTTACCGACTGGCATAACAGAGATTGGGGTGGTTTCCTCCTGACAAATGATATGTTTCGAGAACTGAGACAGGGATTTTGACAAAATTAGCCAGTTTTTTGACTGCTAATTTTACCCTGCCCCAGTCAGCCCTTACGGGGGTCTTTTTTTTATTCTGGTAGTTTGTACTGTGCTACAATCCGTTTAGCAAAATCGGGGACGTGATTCTCTAGTTTCTCTGGGTAATTGCGTTTGACATAGAGATAGTTGCGGGTGTAGTGAGAGTCGATGGAAAAGCGGGCATATTCTAAGCCTTTGGGTCCAATGCGTTCAATAACTACCCCCATCATTTTAGCTGCCCACATGGGTATGGTGACGGCTTTATCGTAGGCGGGGATGCTCTGTTGAACGGCGGCGCGACGATCGCCCTGGGAAGATACGGGCTGAGTGTCCAGTTGGTCTTGAATCAGATCGAGCATTTCCTGTCCGCGATCGTTACGAACGACGATCCATTGCCAGCCAAAAGGAGCCCCCATATATCCTACCACTAAATCAGCAAGTGAGTTCACATAATCAAAACAACTGAGACAGGAGGGGGCAAAAATATCTTTAAGTTGGTTAGTTTTCAAGCCAAAAAATGGGACGGTTTCGGTGGAACCATCTTCGTGCTTAAAGTGGACGCGGAAATCCTGCATAAATTCATAATGGACAACGGTTTCGGGCGATCGGCTAGTAGTTTCCAAAAACTTTTGTAGACCGGCGCGGGTAACATTGTCAACGCAGGGAGTACCGAGAACATAGAGTTTTTCTAAGCCCATTTGTTTCTCAACGGCACGAAGGGCTTGAATCTGACATCCTACACCGATAACGAGTAATTTTTTCATACCCGATCGCTCTACTTCTTCCAAAACTGATAAGTTAGGGGAGAGGGTAGGCTTGTTAACCCTGGCGGCGAGAACTTCCTCCGGGGTGCGGGCGAGGATCGGCATAGGTCCAAAGCGATCCTCTTTGGTATTTTGGACACAAACCACCCCTTCGACTATACCTTGGTTAAGCATCTCACAGGCGATCGTGCTGACAATGCCTGTCCACTGTGCGCCTGGTATAGGTTCTTTTTTGCGGGCGGCCATCATATCCTGATGAACCCCAAAATACAGGTCATCTGAGTTGTCTAAATTACGGGATCTGCCGTGGGCTTGTTCTTCGAGGTTAGCGATCTGTTCGTTAAGAAAAGCACAGGCTTCCTTGACATAGTGGATATAGTAGGTATCGCAGAGACCGCATTCGCTACAGAGGGCTTTAGCGGGGCGACGGCTTCCGGGTTTAAGGGCTTTGGCTTTCTGATGCGAGTGAGGTTGCTGTAATGAAGTCATTGAAAGCGTGTTTGTTATGTGTAAGATTCAGTGGCTCAATTTTAGCATTGAGGCGACCACTTGGGGATTACCTGAGAATTTATTGTATAATTATAAGTTTTTTTTTACCCCTGGGGGCAGTAATAGGAGAATTGATGAAGGGGAGATATCCTAATCATTAAAAAGGCGATCGCCCCTCAAATGCCTATTTTTTTATTAAGGGTTTTGAACTATCAAAACGGAACACCTGAGATGATGGATCACATGATTACTAACACTACCAAGAAACAGTTCAGCCAGTTCGGAACGTCCCCTTCTTCCCATGACGACTAAATCAGGATTCCAGGATAAAGACACTTCTCTAATCCAATAACCTGCCTCACCAATTTTATACTCAGATGTAGCCCTAATCCCCTGCTGTTCACACTCATCTAAAAAAGTTTGTAGCCAACTTTTGACCTCCTCAACTTCCTTAGCCATAAGTTCTTGTTGCACCTGCGCCGCCCGTCCCAACCCCTGTCCATAAATATCCCCAGCCGAACCAAAAGCCAGGGGAGACAGTCCCACACAATGAAAAATCTTCAGTTCCGCCTGTTCTACTTTAGCGAGGTGAAATGCTTTTTGGAACACGAGCCTACTTTGGGATGACCTATCAATGGCCACCAGAATTTTAGAATATTCCATAACCCGAACCAAATACGCCTTAAATTTATGATACCCCTTTATTGACAGTATCAGAGGAAATTATCTATTTTCCTGTTATGATATAAGGTTGCACTGCAATATATGAAACGATATCAAAATGACCCAAAACTACCGCATTACCCTTCTGTCAGGTGATGGCATCGGCCCCGAAATTATGGCGGTGGCGGTGGATGTCCTCAAGGCTGTTGGTAAACAATTAGACCTAAATTTTGAATTTAAAGAAGCTCTCATGGGGGGAGTGGCTATTGATGCTACAGGGGAACCGCTACCAGAGGAATCATTACAGGCTTGTCGCGATAGTGATGCGGTGTTGCTGGCGGCGATCGGTGGCTACAAGTGGGACAATTTACCGCGTCAGCAGCGCCCAGAAACGGGACTTTTGGCACTGAGAGCAGGTTTGGGGCTATTTGCTAACCTGCGTCCGGCTACTATTTTGCCTCACTTGCTTGATGCGTCATCTCTGAAGCGGGAAGTTGTGGAAGGGGTAGATATTATGGTGGTGCGAGAGTTGACGGGGGGTATTTATTTCGGTCAACCCAAGGGTATTTTTGAGACGGAGACGGGGGAAAAACGAGGGGTCAATACGATGGCCTATGGAGAATCGGAAATAGACCGGATTGGACGGGTGGGGTTTGAAACGGCGAAAAAACGCCAGGGTCGCCTGTGTTCGGTGGATAAGGCTAATGTTCTGGATGTTTCTCAGTTATGGCGCGATCGCATTATGGCTCTGGCGGCGGACTATCCAGAGGTGGAATTGTCTCATTTATATGTGGATAATGCGGCTATGCAATTGGTGCGCTGGCCGAAACAGTTTGATACTATTGTGACTGGTAATTTGTTTGGGGATATCCTCTCAGACGCGGCGGCTATGCTAACGGGAAGTATTGGGATGCTACCTTCGGCGAGTTTGGGTGCTTCTGGTCCTGGGGTGTTTGAGCCTGTACACGGTTCGGCTCCAGATATCGCGGGACAGGATAAGGCGAACCCGTTGGCTCAGGTATTGAGTGCTGCTATGATGTTGCGTTATGGTTTGGATGAACCGGCAGCGAGCGATCGCCTTGAGAAAGCGGTGTTAAAGGTTCTGGATTGGGGATACCGCACGGGGGATATTATGTCTGAGGGTATGAAGGCGGTAGGCTGTCGGGAAATGGGGGATATGTTATTAAAGGCTGTGTCTGAACAGGGTTGATGACAATTCCCTGATCATGCGATCGCTTCCGGTTAGCTTAATTCTGGGGTTAATTTTGGGGAGGCGATCGCTATTTTCATAAGGTTATGAGATTTTGAAGAATGCTCAAAGGTCGAACTCCCCTTGCTTAAAGTTAACCAGTTTCTGTTTTTCGGCACTTTTCAGCACTTCATAACTGAGCCGAATATTTAATCTCTGTCGCTTCTCCACAATATCCTTAACGGTAACAATCTGAATCTTATCACAACTATCAGTTATGTATTGGCTGCGATAAAATCCCGCAGATTTTGCGGTTGTTAGCATTTCTTTAGTAGGTTCTTGGAGGGTGATAAAAATCGCAAGACTAGCATTTTGTAGGGTCATGGTTCCGATTAAGTCCCGAATGTCTCCTGATTTGACTTTTCCTGATTTGACTTGGAAAATCATTTTTTCCGGTGTCTGTTGATCGCCTTGAAATAAAACGACTCCATCAACTCCTTGGTCTGCGCCTTTTTTGTGGTTAATTAATGCTCGGTTATTTGTATATGTTAAAACCGCCCATTTTTCAAATTCTTTCCTAGTGCGATCGTCCGCTTTGTTGGCTAATTCTATGGCGCTTTCCATGTCTTTGGGTATACCATGCCGTTTGATGGTCTCTAATACTCCCTTACCAAAGCTATCTTCTAATCTTTTTAAGATTAAGCTAATACTTTGATAGGTAATATCAATTCCTATCCATTTTCGGTTAAATTTTTCGCACACTGCAACTGTTGTACCACAGCCACAATAAGCATCTAATACTATATCACCCTCATTAGAACTGGCTTTGATTATTCTTTCTAATAATGCTTCTGGTTTTTGTGTGGGATAACCTAAACGCTCTCTTGCTGATGGTGCTATAGGTTGTATTTCCCACCAATCATCAGGTTGTTTACCTAATGGATTTAAAGATTGTTGACCAAAATCTTTTTTACCTCTTTTATTCCCAATATAGTGACTAAATCTCTTCTTGGTAGTTTCAGCGTATTCTTCTCTGACACTATCTAAATTAAATGTAAATTCTTTACCTTTAGAATAACGAAATATTAAATCATGACGACGACCAAAATCTTTTTTGGGATAACCAGCACCACGATAACACCAAATAATTTCATTTAAGAAATTGCCACCCTGAGAACAAAAAACCGCATCTAACACTAACTTTAAATAATGGCTGGCGGTTGGATCGCAGTGTAGGTAAAAGCTCCCGGTAGGTTTTAAAACTCGGTGAATTTCGGTTATTCTTAAAGTCATACTAACTAAATAAGCTAGTAAACTTCCTTTACCCAATACATTCTCTAACCCAGTGATTAAATAAACAGCTTGCTCAGTGAATAAACCATTATAATTGGTGCTGATTTCCTCAAAGCCGTGCATAGCACGATTGTCCCATTCCCAGGTGTCAATAAATGCTTGAGCTTGTGCTTTGTCTTCCGAACCAATATTATTATAAATTTGATTATAATTTCGCTTAGAATTAAAAGGCGGATCGATATAACATAAGTCAACCGAATCATCTTTGATGTAGCGTCTCAAAACCTCTAAGTTGTCACCGTAATAAAGATAATTAGCCATGATTTTTCACCAAAGTGGTTGGGTTGAACTTGTTAAATCTCCACTTTGTCTAATTACGACAATGCCACAAACTTTAGGTATTTGGCTATACTTAAAAATCAGATAATGACGTAAGTTTTGTGAATAAATATTAACTAAATGACGTAAAATGACGTAAAATGACGTAAAATGACGGGCATCAACTAAGGTATAATGGCTAAATCGATTAGCCTGTTTAAGTTCAATGGATGTAACAGAAGTTTTACAATTGGCAGATCATCTAGTGTTTCAGCAAACAGAAAAGCACTTAGACGACTCTCAGCAAACTGTGATTAAGGGAGTATGGGAAGGTAAAACCTATGATCAAATTGCCGATTTATCTCATTTGAGTGAGCGTTATGTTAGAGATATTGGTTATAAATTATGGCAAATATTGTCTGAAGCATTAGGTGAGGATATCAAAAAAAATAACTTTCGCTCAACCTTTGAACGGTGAGAATTTAACTCATCACAATTCATTCATATTAATACCATAGAAAGTAGTCATAATTTGCAATTTTATTCATCTCCTAGTCAACCCCCAAATAGGGAGCAACGACACGAGGATATATTCCAGAAAATCGATTTAAGTTTAGCGCCTGAAATTATTGGTTTTTCCAGACGAGAAACGGAATTAAAGATGCTGGAAAATTGGTTATTAAATAAGGGAAAGAGTCGTTTAATTTCGGTGTTAGGAGTATCTGGTATTGGGAAAACTACTCTAGTTAAAAGATTTGTAGATCAGCACTTAGATAGATTTGAAGTAATAATTTGGAGGAACTTAAAATTTCCAGAATCGTTGACATCGCTAGTTAATGATTTATTGAAAGTTAGCGAAAAAGAACCAAAAGGAACTGTGAGCGATCGCCTTAAACAACTATTAGGTTTCTTCACGGAAAAGCACTGTTTAATCATCCTGGACGATGTACAAAATCTGTTTACGAGAGGCGCATTAGTCGGACAATACGAAAGAGACTATCAAGATTATCAAAACTTTTTCCGGGCGATCGCCGACTTAGAACATCAGAGTAATGTTATATTAATCAGTCGAGAGAAATGTCGAGAGATGGAGTGTTTAGATGAGCAATTATATCCGATAAAATCTTTAGAGTTATCCGGTTTAGAGGATGTAGAAATCCTGAGAACTATGGGAGGAGGACTGCTGAAGGATGAGGATAATTGGTTAAAGTTAATCCAATTATATCAGGGAAATCCTGGTTATTTGAAACAGATTGCTTTTATCATCCACAACATTTTTGATGGTCATGTCGCTGATTTTTTAGCCGAGAATAGCTTGATAATCACCCCAGAAATGCAGTTTGGTTTTCAGCAGCTATTTGAGCGACTCTCACCCATAGAACAGCAACTTATATTAGAGTTGAGCCAGTTAGATAAACCTGTAACTAGAGAAGATTTAACCGAGAGTTTACAGTTATCATCAATGGACTTAATTAACGGGTTACAGTCCTTACAGCAGCGATATATAGTTACGAAAATTCGAGAAAATCGGCTGTTGTTTAAGGTGTGTCCGGTATTGAGGGAGTATCTGATCCGTTGTCAAAAGTGATAGGAATTGGTAGAATGGATTGGTATAGTGATGTGGCTAAAGAGAGCGATCGCAGTTATTCGGGGTGGTTGAGGTATATATGGCAGTGATTTCTTTAAAAATCTCCGAGGATAGATTCGAGGCGGTCGAGATCGCATCTTTGGGTAAAATCGACCTTTGATTTAACTCCGAAATAAAAAATTCGCAGATAGGGATATAGACTGAAGGTTTATTGGTCTCTTTTGACTTCTTCAGTTTTTCCTTCATCGCCAAAGCCAAAAAATTGCTCGAAAGTTCTTGATAATTCAGCTTTTGCAGGCGAACATAGTCCAGATAAGCATTCGCTGCCAAGTCGTTCGCATTTTCATAGGGGAGAAAATACCTCTCGACCCAATTTAATTAGATGGGGTAAACGTCTGGTTGCATTAACTCCAGCACCGGAATTATGGCGATAGGTTGGATTTGACCAAATGCCCTTGATGCGATCGCAGACTCGATCTTTGTGAAGGGGATTTTTATAATGATACCCTATTCCGAGGGCAATTACTTCATAGGCAGACAATAAAAACCCACCCAGAAATCTATCATCTTCGAGTTTATATCGCTTAAAGCTATTATCGCCCATCGTTTCATGCAAGATCTTAAAAGTCACATCAAAGGCTGTTTCTATATCGCCAAAATTCCAATTATTATCGATGGTTTTATCTCGCATTTCCTTAGTCAATAAATCACTGACATCACCTTTCATGTTTTCAAGATTTTCATCATCCCGGTCAAACAGAAGCATGAAACGCAATACTAATTCCATATCATACTGTTCTTCATAGAGGCGATCGCTCAAAGCAATACAGTTTTTGAAGGTATCCCTTTCCGCAAGCGATCGCATCACATTATATAGATTTTTATCTAACATTAATGCCATGCAATTCCTCACTTCTTGAGGCGTAGCGATCGACCCCCTTGTGTTGAGTCGCTGAAATAACTCATATTTGATAATTCTATCACTTTCTGGCAAAACAATATTTACCGTAATTTTCGCTCTCTTAATCAACAAACGCTGTGTCGGAGTCAGAGAATTTTCCTGGTCGTCCGGATCATCCCATTTTTTGCCCTTTAATGAAGGCAAGTACATGGTAGAATCCAAAATATAGAAATCGGTATCTTTATCTTGATGTTTGTCTCTCAAAATGCCGACAAATTCATAGATAGTTGAAAGTCTTTGTAAACCATCAATCACCTCCCACACACCGTCATTTCCTTGACTGACAAAAATTGGCGGAATCGGTATTCCCAAAACTATCGATTCTATAAATGATGATTTTTGGTAGTTTGACCACCTAAAATAACGTTGAAAATCCGGGCGAATTTCGATTTCTTTATGCTCATATAGACTCATCAACTCACCGATTGACATTGAGTAGCTGTCCGTTTTGATATTTCGTCTGTGTTTATCGATTTCTTGTTGTAATGACATGGGGGGATAAGTAGCAAATTTTAAAAGAGATTATAACCCATTATAACAGCATATAATCGATGGTGTAAAAACCATCCCATGGCGCGATCGCTCCATTGATCTGCGAGTTCGTCTCATTCCACCCAGTATCTATAAATCACTCCTCCCCAATTCCCTTTTTTTTCGCCAACCATCCCCCCTTGTCCAGATATTTGGGAAATGGGAACCCCCCCACCACTGGGAAATGTCTATCCGAGCATTTGACACTCCCCGACAAAAAAGCAAAAGCAAGATGTTCTCACTTTTGCTGAACTTGTAATAATTTAGGGATTAGGGGATAATAGACGAATTACCCCTAGTTTGATTGTAGTTTACCTTGGGGACTGTTTACGTTTCCGGGGTGCGATCGCCGCCTCAGCCGGAAAACCAACCCTAGCGATCACCTGATTTTGACGTTCTTGTTCAAGGACTTTGAGTTCCGTATAGTCAACCCAGTGAATGCAATCAACCGGACAAGTATCGATCGCCTCTTGAATGACATCTTCCGAATCTCCATCCTGGCGAAACACTCGCGATCGGCCATGGTCTGGCTCAATATAGAATGTGTTTCTAGCCACATGAGCGCAATGCTTGCAACCAATACAAGTAGGCTCATCAACATAAACCCCTTTTTGGCGCAGTGTACCCCCCAACTCTGGCTCAAACCCAGAACGCTCAGGTGCATCCCGCAAGAACCCACCCAATTCCGGTTCTAACCCCGAACGTTCTGAGTGAGACTGTTGTGATGATGCAGACAATTGAGACATTAAGCACTCCAGCGTTGAACAACTAAGCGGATCGATCCATCTTGATTATTGTGCTGTTCGGAAACTTGGAAACCTTGGGCCGTACTCGCGGTAACCACAGTGTGGAAAGCATAACGTTGAGTAACTTTTCTCAGGAAATGATCAACGGGGGTAGCTTGTTGCCAAAATTGCAAATCTGCCACCAGTTCATATTCCTGACCATTCCAAGCGAAGCCGATATCATAACCATTCTCTTGTTGGATAACCACTTCCGCCGCCAGAGTTTGACCACGATAACCTCGAACCTCGCGGGGTCCAGGCTTCCAGTCAATACCTAAATCAGTCAAAGCAGCTTTTAAAGAGGTGATATTCCGAATTTGGGTTTTGATTTGGCTAAAGTGTGACATAGTTGGTAAATTGTGAATGAATTGCTTGAACGGTATAGATAGAATTTACCAGTTACTCAAACCCACTTGAGCAGTGGCATTCTGAGACTGGTGATTCCCTTGGGCGAAATATTCAGAAGTTGTCTCCTGATTTAATACCACCCCTAACTCAGCTTCGATCGCCGCCGTAACCTCAGCACAGGACGCACCAACAATTCCGGTGACTCGTTCCTGAACTCGGCCGTCGGGATGGATGATAAACTCTAGGGTTTCCATAGCTTAAATCGACTGCACAAAGTGGTCTAATACAATACCGATACCAGAGAAGATCTCTGATATAGGCAGGCTGTCAGCTAAATCAGATGGTTCTGACTGCACTGTTCAGACATCAGGGGTAATCAGTTGGACAAAAACCCCTGAGAACTTGACAAAAGTTATCAATGCCTGAAGCAGTAGGTTCATTATATGTTAAGTTTCGCGTAGATGCTCCGAACCGTCAAGGCATGGTACTATTGACCCGATAACATCTACTTCCGGCTCTCTGTATTTCCCCTCTGAGCCTGGGTAGGAGACGGCTGGCAGGGATTGGTCAGCTTTGCTGCTATCCTTAGTTGAGAGTTGAGTGAACTCACCAGACCAAAGGACTCGTTAGATCTATGAATGTACAACAAGCAACTGGTAAGCTGAAGCATATCAATCTCAAGTCTCGCCTGATTGCTGGCGGTTTGGGGTTATTGGTGGCTATTTCTATTCCCCTGATTGGTCACGAAACCTTGGCTCGTACCCGCAGTAAAAGCGATTACGAACAGCGACTTTTTGATGCCGCTTTGGGATTTACTCTCTATTTTGAGGGTGGCTTTAGTGACCATCCGGCAGATATTGGCGGCCGCACCTATAGGGGTATTCTCCAAACTGAGTATAATGCCTATCGTGCCAGCAGGGGTTTACCTCCCTTGGATGTGCTACAAATGTCTGATGCGGAAATGCTGGAAATTTATGATGGCTATTGGAGAGGTAGCGGCGCTCCCGCCATGCACCCGGCTTTAGCGATCGTCATGTTTGACACAGCCGTTAACTTTGGCATTCATAATTCCATTACTTTTTTACAACAAGCCCTGGGGTTGCCACAAACGGGGGTATTTGATGCCGAAACTCGCGCCGCTCTCGCACAGGGTAACAATAAGTTTACCGCTCTCCAAATTGTTAATGAGCGCATCCTGTATCGTTATAAGCGGGTTCAGGAAAAGCCCAGTCAAATGGCTTTCTTTCATGGTTGGCTCAGTCGTGATTATAGTCTCTGGGGATATGTTAGCCAGATTCAAAATTAATTGATATTCCGGGATTGATCACAGAGCATGATTTAATCTCAAATTAGGTTAATATTTTAGGGCAATATGGTATAATAAGCGAGAAGGGTTGAGGATAAACCTATTGCCAGATATGTCAAACCCAAGGAAGCGGCCCAAATCCTTCGAGTCCATGAAAGAACACTCCGCAGATGGGACGACAATGGCTCAATCGAGACCATCAGAACCCCCGCTGGGCAACGA
>NZ_JBIMLI010000125.1:0-15414 GCF_051859755.1 Limnospira sp. | reverse complement strand
TTGTTGGAGAAATCCTGCATCAGCAAGTCGTGTCGTAGAACAAAGAATCCCCGTGCGTTCACGCCGGGGAGTGTCAATAGTTAACTGTCCGACAAAGATACTCCCCAAAACTGTTGGGTTCAAATTTCGCCTGTTTTCCATCTGAATCTACCCGGAGGCGATCGCGACAATTATAAATCCACTCTCCCTGTGCTACCCCGTCAATACTCAGTTTCGCCCTATATTCCCAATGATATTTGGCGCTGCGTTTAAGGCTAATTATACATATCTGGTGATTATCGATCATTCGACATATCGCCGCCTCTGACACTGGTACTATCATCACTGACAATAAACCAAACCACACTAAACCTAAGACTATCAATCTCATCAAACCACCCTCTTCGAGACTCTCCCTATACCTGTACTCAGGTTAGCGATCACAGGAAAACAGGGGCAGGATTTTTCTGGTATATCAGTTACTCTCAATTCTTAACAAACTTACGAAAATCAAAACTATCCCCAGCTATACATTAGCTAAACTTAACTAAGTCCGCCCATTTTTGCCAAATTTAGTGTTACCTAAGATACGCCTATTGAGTAGAAATTAATAAACTAGCCAAAAAGAGAAACCCGGTTAATCGCCGAGGGTATCCCAGGCTTTGCATCTGGCTGGTCTGACCGCACATCATCGAGGATAGCTATAGTATCATCCGAGGGTTTTACGAGGGTTATATAGCAATTTGCGGCTTATTTATTAATAGTATTAGCCGCTAAGTCAAATAATACAATTATTCAATCCAAGCGGAGCGCACCCGTAGGCAAATCGCCGCCATGTCGCTCAGTAGTAAAAGACTCAATTCTCCCTTCAAAAGAGTTAAAAATCACCCGAATTTCATCATAAGCCACAGCAGTAGAAACCCCTCTAGGTGTCCGACAATTAACCTGAAGTAGCCAGCGAAAACCATCTACATCCTGATAATAACTTTTGCCACAATCAAAGCCAATAAAGCCTTCGATCGCCAATTGATTTAATCCAGCGATACCCATGGGGCTACCAAGTATGGCATCAATAGTATCACGGGTTTCCTGTTGATTTAGCCTGCGCCATACTATATCGCTGCTAGTATTCTGAGCCAGGATGATATCCTCAGAAAAACCAGGGTTGATTTGACCATGAGCCGGACTCGCAAAAGTTGCTAATAATCCCGCCAGCCACAGCATTTTACAGCCTTTCCAAACCGACAAGTAATGTGTAGCAGCCATAATTTTATCTCTCCATAATTGTTGCCAGACTCATCTTATCATCAAAGCAGCAATAGTCGAGGGACAGTTGGGGGAAGTTGGGAAGGGTGAAATAATGAGGATGATATTTGATAGAATTGTGGCGGACACCTTAGTTATCAATAATTTACCAGTGAACTTTCAATCAGTTATTGCCACCCTGAACCAATTTTGGAGCGATCGCGGTTGTTTAATTGCCCAACCCTATGATACCGAAAAAGGGGCAGGAACCATGAGCCATCATACATTTCTACGGGCGATCGGTCCAGAACCGTGGTCTGTGGCGTATATAGAACCCTGTCGCCGCCCTACAGATGGACGTTATGGGGAGAACCCTAACCGCTTTCAACATTATTATCAATATCAGGTACTAATCAAGCCTTCTCCCAACAATATCCAAGAGATTTATTTAGACTCTTTGCGGGTACTAGGAATCAATCCAGAAGACCATGATATTAGGTTTGTCGAGGATAACTGGGAGTCACCCACTTTAGGTGCTTGGGGTGTAGGTTGGGAAGTGTGGTTAGATGGGATGGAAATTACTCAGTTTACCTACTTCCAACAATGTGGAGGAATTGATTGTCGTCCGGTTTGTATTGAAATCACCTATGGATTAGAAAGGCTGGCGATGTATTTGCAAAATGTAGATGCTATTGTCAAAATTGCTTGGACTGATGAGATTAACTATGGTGATATTCATCTACAGGGGGAAATAGAACAATGTACCTACAATTTTGAAGCATCTAACCCCGAGTTACTGTTTAATTTATTCTCGTTGTATGAACAGGAAGCGGAACAGTTGATTGAGCAAGGTTTAGTTTTACCGAGTTTAGATTACGTCCTCAAGTGTTCCCACAGTTTCAATTTATTAGATGCTAGGGGGGTAATTGCGGTGACTGAACGTACTAGATATATTGGCAGAATTCGGAATCTGGCGCGTCGGGTGGCTCACTGTTATTTGGAACAGCGAGAAGGTCTGGGTTTTCCCCTCCTCAAATCTCCTCAAGCGGCTTGAAATTCCTCCGAGTCATGCCAGATAGGTATACAGACAAGTCCAGCCTTGTCCCTTCCCTAGGGTTAATTTCATGGTGCAGGGGGTAGGGGTTGATGTGATCCTGGAAAATCCTTGTCGGTTGGGTTGAAAAAATGACCAAAGGATGTCATAATGAGAGATTGTGAGTTTGAAACGACTGCCATGCAAGCCCAGGAAATTATCCGCGCCATTGAGCAAGAAGAGATCGAGAGTATCAAAACCAAGGTCCAAAAAGGAAGTATCCCTAAAATCTATGTAGGAGATACGGTGAAGGTCGGTGTGAGAATCACTGAAGGTGGAAAGGAAAGGATTCAGCCCTATCAAGGGACGGTAATCGCTATGCGTAATGGTGGTATCAACGAAACCATCACCGTCCGTCGTATTTTCCAGGGGGTTGGGGTAGAACGGGTGTTCTTGCTCCACTCACCCCGGATTGCTAGTATTAAGGTAATCATGAGAGGGAAGGTCCGTCGGGCTAAATTGTACTATCTTCGCGATCGCGTTGGGAAAGCGACGCGAGTTCCTCAGCGTTTTGATCGTCCTCTTTAAGTCCCTTTCTGTAAAGGTTGGCGACCAAAACTTTAAATTTCCACAAAAAGCACTTGCATCTATCAAGACACCGTGCTATACTAGCGAGCGGTTATGGCATAAAAGCCCCATGCAGGGTGCGTCCTTAGTTCAGTTGGTAGAACGCAGGTCTCCAAAACCTGATGTCGAGGGTTCAAGTCCTTCAGGGCGCGTTAACTAAGCAAAAGTCAACCAGGTTAAGTTTTTGTTAGCCTGGTTTTGGCTAATGAAAGCGGGCGACATCAATTAACTAAAACTCAAAAAGTATTAGGGCAATGTTTCAGTATGGCACTGAGGATGTTACAATAAGTAGTTTGAGCCAGCGTGCCGCAGTTGTTAAAATCGACTGTTAAGTTAAAAATCACGAGGGGGAAAGCTGTGTCAAAGAAAGAAGAAGCAGGGATTCAGGAAGTCCCGAAGGGGTTTAGTGTTGGTGGTTTTTTGAAAGAAACCAAGGAAGAACTAGATAAGGTGGTCTGGCCTACTCGCCAGCAACTGCTGAGTGAATCGGCGGGAGTCTTGTTAATGGTAATGCTTTCAGCAACACTAATCTATTTAATAGATAACTTCTTTCGTTGGTCGTCGGGGCAGGTATTTGGATGACTTTTGGATCAGATGAGTCAGAACAACTCAATGTAATGTCTGAAATAGACAGTGAGCCAGAATATGCGCCAGGACAAGTCCGCTGGTATGCTGTTCAGGTAGCATCTGGCTGCGAAAAGCGGGTGAAACTGAACTTAGACCAACGGGTTCAAACTCTGGATGTGGCTGACCGGATTCTCAAAGTGGAGATTCCCCAGACTCAGGCGATTAAACTCCGTAAGGATGGCAGTCGCCAGCATAGTCAGGAAAAAGTATTTCCGGGCTATGTGTTAATCCAGATGAAACTGAACTGGAATAATGAGTTCAACCAGTGGGATGTTGACGATGAGGCTTGGCAGGTTGTCAAAAATACCCCTCATGTGATTAACTTTGTCGGGGCAGAGCAGAAACGTCACTCCGGGCGAGGGCGGGGCCATGTTAAACCCCTGCCATTAAGTCCATCAGAAGTTGATCGGATTTTCAGACAAACCCAGCAACAGGAAGCTGTTGTGAAGGTAGAGATGGCGAGTGGGGATCATATCCTGGTGCTATCTGGCCCGTTCAAAGACTTTGAAGGGGATGTCATTGAAGTGAGCCCGGAACGTAATAAGCTCAAGGCCTTACTGTCGATTTTTGGACGAGACACGCCAGTGGAATTGGAGTTCAATCAGGTTGAAAAGCAGGGCTAACAAATGGCAAAGAAAGTTGTAGCAGTTATCAAGTTAGCAATTAACGCGGGAAAAGCAAACCCGGCTCCCCCCATCGGCCCAGCTTTGGGTCAGCATGGGGTGAACATCATGATGTTTTGCAAGGAGTATAACGCCAAAACTGCGGATAAGGTGGGTTTGGTGATTCCGGTAGAGATTTCGGTTTATGAAGATCGAAGTTTTACTTTTGTCCTCAAAACTCCGCCAGCGTCAGTGCTGATTAAGAAAGCGGCCGGAATTGAAAAAGGTTCAGGTGAACCGAACCGGGTTCGAGTGGGAACAATTAATCGCAGCCAGTTGCGAGAAATCGCAGAGGTGAAAATGCCGGACCTGAATGCGAATGATTTGGAAGCTGCCATGAAAATTGTGGAAGGGACAGCCCGTAATATGGGTATTGCTGTCGCGGATTAATTTAGGTAGCTAAGAAAAAAATTTGAGCCAACCCAATTGTTGAATTGACATATTGGGGGAGAAGTTTAACTTCGTTATTGACCCCAGGAGGAAATCATGCCAAAAAAAGTATCGCGTCGATTAAAAGAACTTCAACAAAAGGTTGAAGATAGACTTTATGAACCCCTAGAGGGCCTGCAACTACTCAAGGAAACGGCAACGGCTAAGTTCCCGGAGTCGGTAGAAGCCCACATTCGTCTTGGTATTGACCCGAAATATACGGATCAGCAACTGAGAACAACGGTGACACTGCCGAAAGGAACAGGACAAGAGGTGCGGGTGGCTGTTCTGGCTAAAGGTGATAAGGTGGCTGAAGCCCAAAGCGCCGGGGCGGACTTGGTGGGGTCAGATGATCTGATCGCAGAAATTCAGAAAGGAATGCTGGATTTTGACAAGTTAATCGCTACACCGGATATGATGCCCCAGGTGGCTAAGTTGGGTCGTTTGTTGGGTCCAAAGGGTTTGATGCCTTCCCCCAAGGGTGGTACGGTGACTATGGATTTAACTCAGGCGATCGCTGAATTTAAGGCAGGAAAACTGGAGTTTCGGAGCGATCGCACCGGGATTGTCCACGTGATGTTTGGAAAGGTATCTTTCTCAGCGGAAGACCTGCTGGTTAACCTGTCGGCGTTACAAGAATGTATTGACCGTAACCGTCCCTCTGGGGCTAAGGGTCGCTATTGGCGGAGTGTTTATGTCTGTAGCACTATGGGTCCAGCGATTCAGTTAGATATCAATGCTTTGCGGGATCTGAAAATCGCGGAAGCTGCATAGGGAAAGGGAATCTGTAGGCTACAGAAACTCCGGGCGAGAAGTGGACAGGGAGAAGGTTGGTACTCAAATATACTCATCCCTGCTCCCTGCTGCTGATTTCCCCGAAAATAACTTTTTGCTTGACAACATACACGAATAGTGTAATAATGTTTAATTGTGCAATTAAGCACTGTAGCCCACTTATAATTCTAAAGATCTGATAACCGAAGACAGCAGGCGCAACTGGCTTAATATCCTGCCGAGGTTAAGGTATTAAAGATTTTAACGGTGAATTAAAGGCTAATTATGCCTTGAGTTCTAACGGATAATTTTTATTCCTTTACCCGGCTTGGTGAGTTCCGGGTTTTTTAATGCCAATTTGTCTTCTGTTTGACCCATTAGGGATTGGGCGTTCATCAAATACGGAGGTTCAACAGGAATGGGAAGAACCTTAGCCCAAAAGGAAAACATTGTTGTAGATATCCAGAAGCAGTTAAGCTCCGCTCAACTGACTTTGGTGATTGACTACACTGGGCTGTCTGTTTCCCAAATTACTGACTTGCGGAACCGCCTTCGGGAAACGGGTAGTGTCTGCAAAGTCACGAAAAACACCTTGATGCAGAAAGCGGTTGAAGGAGATGACAACTGGAAACCGATGGAGAAATTCCTCAGCGGTAGTTCAGCGTTTATCTTCATTCAAGACGATTTTGGTGCTGCGATTAAAGCGTATCAGGCTTTTCAAAAGGAAAGCAAAAAAACTGAGCTACGCGGCGGGGTGATGGAAGGTCGCGCTTTGAGTCCTGATGAGATCAAAGCTATTACAGAACTTCCCACCAAGGAAGAACTCATGGCTCGTATCGCGGGAGCGATCAACTCTATTCCTACGAAGGTGGCGGTTGGAGTCAATGCAGTTCCCACGAAGCTGGCGGTTGGTATCAAAGAGGTTCCGGCTTCTCTGGTGCGCGCTATCAAGGCTGTATCCGAAAAAGACGATTCCCAGGCGGCTTAAATCGCTTTTCAATTGTTTGTTATTTATTACTTGTTGAGGGTTAACCCATGTCTGAAAAAACTGATCAAATTTTAGAACAACTAAAATCTTTGAGCCTGTTAGAAGCATCTGAGTTGGTTAAGCAAATTGAGGAGGCTTTTGGCGTTGATGCTTCGGCTTCTGCTGGCGGCGGTATGATGATGATGGCTGCTCCTGGTATGGCTGCTCCTGGTGCGGAAGCGGCGGCGGAAGAAGAAAAAACTGAGTTTGATGTGATTCTGACTGAGTTCCCCGCTGATAAGAAAATCGCGGTTCTGAAAGTAGTTCGTAGCATTACCGGTTTGGGTCTGAAGGAAGCTAAAGACTTGGTAGAAAGTGCTCCTAAAGCTATTAAGGAAGCTACCACCAAAGAAGATGCGGAAAGCATTAAGAAACAACTAGAAGAAGCTGGCGCTAAAGTGGAAGTTAAATAATTCTCTGAATGCGAACAGGACCCTCCCCTAATTCAGGGAGGGTTTTTTGAGTTGACTGGGTTCGGTGGTGGAGTGAAAAACGCTGACTTCTTTGGGGGTCAGGTTTTGGGAGGCTCTATTGAGGCGATCAAAAATGTGGCGGGACATTTGAGGAAAGATGTCTTGATCTTGAGAGTAGGCGGGATCATTGGCGAAAATTGCCAGAATATAAATGGTCTGATCATCTAGGGTTCTTACAAAAATCACTTCTTGGCGTGAGTGGCTGGTATAACCAACTTTGGAACCAAAATAAATGTCTGTGGGTAATGATTGACCTAAAAATCCTTCGATAAAGTGGCGATCGCTTTCGTCCCAAGTCTCGGAATTTAGATCTCGGGTGAGAAGGTAAGCCATTTTGGTGCTGGCTATGGGAGAAACGGCTTGCTGGGTGTAAATTTCATACATTAGCCGCGCCGCCTGGTCTGTGGTGATCTGGTTTCCATTAACTAGGTCTCGAGTTTGCTTTAATTGCAGATCTCTACCTGTGGGTGTTTCTTGTGAGTTGTCGATGGGATAATTTTTCATGCTGAGAATAATTCCAGCATAACCCGCTTGTTCAAAGAATTTGTTAATCTGACTGCGTTGGTTTAGCCAGGTTGTTAAGTCTTTTCCGGTTAAGGCTTCCCCGGAAGTGGTTTGGGTAATAGCATCTACAATTTCACTGGCTGATTGATTATCGGAAATGCGAATCATTTGGTTGAGGTGGTCATGAAATTTAGATTCATCCCTAATTGACCCACGTTCAACTTGATCAAAAAAGCCGACTAACCAAAATAGTTTGGCAACGCTGGCGGGAAACCTTAAAATTTGGTTGTTGTATCCAGCTTTGTAGTGCTTGCCGGAATCGCTCACATCTACTAAGGTGATCGACAGTGCTTCGGTCGGGAATCCTTTGTTTTTGGCGATCGCTACTGTTTCATTGACGATCGCCTGTAGTTGTGCTTTACTATCCCAGTTGGGTGCTGACTGCACATTATACCCGGTTTTTATTGGTTCTGTTGATGAGATTTGATCTACTTTGGCGGTTGAGAGTTTCAACACTAGGGACCTGACTATCGACAGCATACCCCACCCCAAAGCGATCGTTACTATCATTAGCAATAACAGCCGATCATACCGTAACCTTGGCAGACGCTTTACATTACCCATAATCCGATTTTTTTTATAGGAGTGTCCCCGTCGGCGAATATAAACCATTTTCTCAGCATTGACCTGCATACATACCATACCTTAACCCAAGGCGATCGCTACCATAGAAAAAGAAAATTCAAAGTTGATTTTTTCATCAATTTTTAAAAAATGGCCCTCGTAATTTAGCGCCGGGGGTTGACAAGTCCTGGGAACTCATGATACTATTAAGGTAGTAAGTTAAATAATGGTAATCTGTGCAAAAAATTAAAAATTATCACTATTCCCATTATTTAAAATGATACCACAAGCTCCCGCGAAACGCAACCCCCCTCCCCCAGAGGAAATTTTTTGTAACATTTCTTAATTTTTCGTTACAAAACTTAACATTGGTGTAGATTCAAAGCGGCATTTCGGTCTGTGGGCGGGTGAGATAGGACAGAATAGAATCAACAGTTTGTTGCTTGAGCCATTGTTTCTGGACGGCAAGTTCGCCAAACCTGAGATATTTTTGCTGTTGTTCAAGCAAAATCAAGTTAATTTGTTGATCATCCAAAAGCATAGCCTGTTTGAGGTAATAACCCAAAGGTTGCCTTTGTTGACTCCCACCAATTTGAGGTAGCTGCTCGGCAAAAAAGTCCACGGTTTCTTGACGTAGCCAACCCAAATCTGTGACAATTTCACCAAAGCGGAGATTGTGCCTTTGCTCTTGAATTTGAAGCACCCGTTGCACCTGAAGTTCATCTAATAAACCGGCATCCTCAAGCATTTGTCCCAATAAAGGCATTTGCCAATGAGGGGTAGCCATGTCTCCCAAAGAGCTAAAGGGGGAATGATAAAGGTTAAGTTTTTGTTGCATGAGTAGCAGGAAAAAGGGCATATCTTCAATGAGATAGCGCTTCCAGAGGCGCAGTGGTTCAGATACGAGTCTGTGTAACCACTCCAGACCTGCTTCACTTATCCACTGAGGTGAACGGGGTTTTTCTCCGGCTTCAAAATCAATAGTCGCGCCAATAGCTAAGAAGATTTTGGCATGGTTAAGTTTATCCTTATGTTTCATAATCCACTTTTCTTGTTTGGGAGCGCCGACCCCAACAGCAAGAACAGAGGCTTTTGAGTGATTAATGCGATCGACAATGCGTTGACATTCCAGCTCGTCTTTTTCAAAACCAAAGGGTGGAGAGTAGCAGTCAACGACCATTTCACGACCGACTTTTTCGTTGATTTTAACTTTCGCCCTAGCGGCTACACCTTCAGCAGCACCGAGCAAAAATATCTTAATCTCTTCACAATCTCGGTAGTAATTATAGAAGGCGGGAAATAGGTCAGAGCCGGATATTTTTTCAGCAATAGGCTGGTTTAAAAGCCGAGAAGCATAGTAGACAATCTGACTATCACAAACGCGGTAATCCGACTTATTATAGATGTCGTAAAACTCTTTGTCTTTCTGCAATCGCATCAAGTGATCGACATTAGGAGTGAAAACAATACCGCCACGTCTCCCAAGTTCTTCTAGGAGTTGTTCGGTGGTAATATTGTCAATACATATATTGAATAACTTAACTTCGTTCATGATATATGTACCGTGTTTTTACAGTTGTACCAAAAACCAGATAATAGATGGTTTTGATGGAGTTTTTGTTAGGTTGCAGTGGGCTGACTTGTCTGTAACACTTAATGAATGAAACTTAGCACGAATACCTCGGCATATTTTGGCTAACTAAGTTTCACGTAAAACTCCTGGGAGGGTTGGAAGCTCCGTGATTGATCACGGAGAGGAAAACCGACTCAAGCGGCTTTAGCCGCCAGCACCCCCTTGCGGGGTGGAGGGGTATGGTTGCCCCTCCATGGAGCTATGGTTGGCTCCGACTCCCTTGCGGGGTAATGTTTGCTTCGCCAATGTTCAGAGTCGGTACTATCCAAATCGCACGTCCTTAACCCCTTAGAGATGTTTAACGATTCGGTTCTAGGGCCTGGAACTAGCACGCATTCCAGGGTAGGAACTTTAACTCTTGCTCTGAACGGAGCCAGTTAAGGCTATAGCTGGTCAGCTACCTGAAAGGGGGGCACGAAGCCCCCGTGCTTCAGCCGGGGGTGCTGACTGAACTACTGCCAATTTTGATTTTGCTACAAAGAAGGATATAGTAGGAAAATGGCTGGTTTAGTGAAAAGTCAATCAAACTATCATGGGAATTTCACGCTGGAGGTGAAACGATAAAAAACCACCCAGCAGCCAGTGCGGTGCTAAAACCGAATCCCTTGGCTGAGGCAGTTAACCACATCATAAGGGTGAATAGCTGGGAAAATCAAGAAAATTATGTAAAGAATTAACAAACCATTGTAAAGGATCAGTTAAGATGGAGGGTAAAATTTCGATCGCTTTTAATTTAATAACACAGAAGCCGGGGCTGTATCAGGTAGATAAGCCCCATGACTGAATGGGAGAGAGAGGGTTATGGCTTAATCCTGATAAGCGGTCACAGGCGCACAGGAACAGACAAAATTGCGATCGCCAAAGGCATTATCAATGCGACCCACAGGCGGCCAATATTTATAGTCGCGAGTCCAAGCGGCGGGATAAGCGGCTACTTCCCGGGAGTAGGGACGATTCCACTCACCCACAATCAGAGATTCTGCGGTGTGGGGGGCTTGTTTAAGGGGGTTATTTTCCCGGTCAAACTCCCCGGACTCAATGGCAGCAATTTCCTGACGAATAGCAATCATAGAGGCACAGAAACGATCCAACTCATCGAGAGACTCACTTTCTGTAGGTTCCACCATCATAGTCCCCGCCACTGGCCAAGAAATAGTAGGGGCGTGGAAACCGTAATCCATGAGTCGTTTAGCGATATCATCCACATCAATATTAGCAGACTTTTTGAGCGATCGCAGATCCAAAATACACTCATGGGCAACTGTACCATTGTTACCCTTGTAGAGAATCGGATAAACCCCCTGTAGACGACGCGCCATATAATTAGCATTGAGAATGGCGACCTCGGTAGCTTTTTTCAAGCCAGAAGCCCCCATCATAGCAATATACATCCAGGAGATGACCAGAATACTAGCACTACCCCAAGGCGCAGCCGAAACCGCACCGCCTGAGTAAGTTTCCCCCATATCCACGACACAATGACCGGGTAAAAACGGTAATAGGTGTGGCATCACCCCAATGGGACCCATTCCCGGACCCCCGCCGCCGTGGGGTATACAGAAAGTTTTGTGCAAATTCAGGTGGCAGACATCAGCGCCAAAATCTCCGGGACGACATAACCCTACCTGTGCATTCATATTAGCACCATCCATATAAACCTGACCCCCGCAGCGGTGGATGATGTCACAAATATGGCGAATACCGTCTTCAAACACGCCATGAGTGGAGGGATAAGTTACCATCAAAGCAGCGAGTTGGTCTTGATGCTGTTCAGCTTTTTGCTGCAAATCATCAATATCAATATTACCCTGGCTGTCACATTTAACAGGTACAACTTTCATGCCACACATAACGGCACTAGCGGGATTAGTACCGTGTGCAGATTCAGGAATTAGACAAATATGGCGTTGATTTTCTCCTCGGCTTTGATGATAACCACGAATTGCTAATAAACCAGCATATTCCCCTTGAGAACCTGCATTAGGCTGTAGAGAAATGCCAGCAAATCCGGTAATTTCTGCCAACCATTCCTCAAGTTGTTGAAACAATACCTGATAACCTTGAGTTTGAGATTTGGGTGCGAAGGGGTGCAACTTACCAAACTCCGGCCAAGTGACAGGAATCATCTCGGCGGTGGCGTTAAGTTTCATGGTACAGGAACCCAGAGGAATCATAGAGGTAGTCAGGGATAAATCCCGACTTTCTAAGCGTTGTAAATACCGCAATAATTCGGTTTCTGAGTGATGGCTATTAAAAACGGGGTGAGTGAGGTAAGCAGAAGTGCGAGTTAAATGGGGGGGAATGGCGGATTTGATGGCAAGTTCTTCTAAGCCAAAG
Organism: Limnospira sp.; assembly: GCF_051859755.1. Lineage (NCBI taxonomy): Bacteria > Bacillati > Cyanobacteriota > Cyanophyceae > Oscillatoriales > Sirenicapillariaceae > Limnospira > Limnospira sp. The sequence goes on along the minus strand of NZ_JBIMLI010000125.1, from coordinate 3,440 downwards.
TTGAGGGGTTTACCCAGGGCAAAAATTTCCAGCAGATTAATAATATCTGCGGTGGTGGTAGTTTCATCTAGGCTGATACCAATAGAGTTATCGGCTATTGGTCGTAGGTTAATCTGGCGGAGTTGGGCGAGGGAGATAATTTCTGATGAGGATATATGACCCAATTCAACTTGTAGGGTATCAAAAAAGTGATGATTGGCGATCGCATATCCCAACTTTTGCAAACCCGTAGCCAACATCATAGTTAACTCGTGGATATTCTCAGCAATCTGTTTTAAGCCCTGTGGTCCATGATACACCCCATACATACTAGCAATGACAGCTAACAGAACCTGGGCGGTACAGATATTACTGGTAGCCTTATCGCGGCGAATATGTTGTTCTCTGGTTTGGAGGGCGAGTCGGAGGGCGGGTTGACCCTGGCTATCAATGGAAACCCCGACCATACGACCAGGACAGGAGCGTTTAAAGGCTTCCCTGGTGGCAAAATAAGCCGCGTGGGGTCCCCCATAACCTAGGGGAACACCGAGGCGCTGGGTGCTTCCTACGGCGATATCAGCGCCTAATTCTCCTGGGGGTGTCAGTAGGGTAAGGCTGAGGATATCTGCAGCCATGGTAATAATGGCTTTATGGTTATGGGCGGTTTGGATAAATTCCCGATAGTCGTAAATTGCGCCATTAGTGGCGGGGTATTGCAATAAAGCCCCAAAAATTGGATCGCTAAAGTCGAAGGTGCGGAAATCTCCAATAATGATTTCAATACCTAGGGGTTTAGCCCTAGTTTGTAGGACCTCTATGGTTTGAGGGTGACAGTCTTGGGAGACAAAAAAGTGATGGGCTTTGGCTTTGCTAATTCCATAACTCATGGTCATGGCTTCGGCGGCGGCGGTCCCTTCATCAAGAAGGGAGGCGTTAGCGATTTCTAGCCCGGTTAGGTCGATAACGAGTGTTTGAAAGTTTAGTAGGGCTTCCAAGCGTCCCTGGGCGATTTCGGCTTGGTAGGGAGTATATGCGGTGTACCATCCCGGATTTTCTAGGATGTTCCGTTGGATAACGGGGGGGGTGATACAGTCGGAGTAACCCATACCGATAAAGGAACGGTAAATTTGATTTTTACTGGCAATTTCGCGGAGTTTGACTAAAGCCTGATGTTCGGTAAGGGGGGTGGGTAGGTTCAGGGGGCGGTTTAAACGAATGCCTTGGGGAATGGTATTATCAATCAGGCTTTCTATACTGTTGTATCCGATCGCTGACAGCATTTGTTGAATTTCAGCGTCATTGGGGCCGATATGTCGGTTGAGGAATTGATCGGCGGGGGTTCTATTGATGTGACCATCACGGGGATGGCTGAGATTCGATGTACTATGGTTTGGGGATTTTGTGGGACCGGGTAAATTGATATCCAGCATGAAACTCCGACTGATTCAACAAAGATCATTTAAAACAGAATCATCAAATTGTAGTCCCTAAATCCCTGAATGGGTACAATGGCGGCTTGATGGAAGGTGTACAACAGATGATCGCTGGTGTTGGCTATGATAAAGTGACAATCTCTATGGAAACTAAGGTTTATCCGGTTATTTGGCACGAGGATCGAGTTTTACTCATTGACCAAACTCGCCTCAGTCATGAGTATGCGATCGTGGAAATTAAGCGCTATAAAGATATGGCTAGGGCGATCGCTACTATGATTGTCCGAGGCGCTCCGGCTATTGGTATTGCAGCCGCTTATGGTATGTATTTGGGGGCGCGGGATATTCAAAAAAGCGATCGCGATGGGTTTTTGGCGGAACTTAAAGGGGTGGCTGAGATTTTGGGGAATACTCGCCCCACGGCGGTAAATTTGTTTTGGGCTATTGAAAGAATGCTGAAAACCGCTAGGGAAACTTCGGTTTCTGTGTCGGAAATTCCCCAGGTGCTATTGGCTGCGGCTCAACAAATTCAAGCTGAGGACTTGAATACTTGTCAGGCGATCGGAGATCACGGACTGGCGGTTTTACCCAAAACTCCCGAACAGCTTAATATTTTGACTCACTGTAACACGGGATCTTTGGCTACGGCGGGTTATGGTACGGCTTTGGGGGTCATTCGATCCTGTAAGGCGGCGCAACGCTTGGGGCGGGTCTATGCTGATGAAACTCGCCCCCGTCTACAGGGAGCAAAATTAACTACTTGGGAATGTGTACAGGATCAGATCCCGGTGACTTTGATTGCGGATAATATGGCGGCTCACTGTATGAAGTTGGGGTTAATTCATGCGGCGATCGTTGGTGCCGATCGCATTGCGGCTAATGGAGATACCGCTAATAAAATTGGCACTTATAATGTGGCTTTGGTGGCTCGCGCCCACAATATCCCCTTTTTTGTAGCTGCTCCCCTGTCTACGGTAGACTTTCGATTACAGAGCGGGGAAGGTATCCCTATTGAGGAAAGAGACCCGAAAGAAGTTTATCAAATTGGCTCGACTGCTATTTGTCCCCCAGGTGTGGAGTTTTATAATCCGGCTTTTGATGTGACTCCGGCTGAGTTAATTACGGCAATTATTACTGAACATGGGGCTGTAGCACCTGGGGATCTCAAAAATCTTATGGTTCATCAATGCTGAATGTCTAACCAGAACAGGATTTCAGCAGCCAACCAATTACTACCCCTAGTCCCCCAAAACGGACTGCTTGCCAAAAGGGTTCTTTGAGGCTACCCCAGGTAAACAGGCTGCTTTCTAAGTTGAGTTCTACGGCTTCTAGTTCCTGGGTAAGCTGTTTTAATTCTTGCTTGAGTTGTTGGGATTTGACCTGCTGGAGTTGGGGGATCACTTGGTCAATGCGGTTTTTCAGCTCGGCTTGACGTTGGCGATCACGCTGAATTTGAGCTATCCTCTCTTGTATGGTGGCGATCGCTGTCGAGGCAGATTCGAGGGCTTCTTCGATTTCCTCTTGGTCCCGATTCAGTTGAGAATCATTGGGGTTAGGTTGGGATGAGGTATTTCTTGGCATAATGATTAGAAAATTCTCCCAACTTCAAATATAGAATCACCATGACTCATTCTAGTTCAACCAAAATTGATAATGCCGAGACTTTGCAACTAGCCCAGAAACTAGCTGAACATCTGGCTATTTCTGAACGGGACTGGCATCGTCTCAAATCTAATCGTAATGCTCGGGCTCGGGAACAGGTGGCCGCGGCTTTGATTTTTTTGCTCAAGGATGAACCATCTGAGGCTATCCCCAGATTACAACAGGCGGTCGGTTGGTTAGATAGGTCCATCTCTGCACCTCCATGTCCTACTCATGGCTCTAAATGATCCCCGAAATGGGTTGTTGAATCAAATATTCCACAGATAGGGCTACCAGCCTCGACTAGACTGTCAGCACCCCCGGCTGAAGCACGGGGGCTTCGTGCCCCCGCTTTCAGGTAGCTGACCAGCTTAAGCCTTAACTGGC
>NZ_JBIMLI010000124.1:9882-15726 GCF_051859755.1 Limnospira sp. | reverse complement strand
CAGTTAAGGCTTAAGCTGGTCAGCTACCTGAAAGCGGGGGGCACGAAGCCCCCGTGCTTCAGCCGGGGGTGCTGACTATGTCACACCTGGCAGTCTACATGATCTGACTGAAAAATACTACATATAAACGTTTTTTTTTCCGGATCTGGATCATCCCAAAATTAAGTTTTAGTGAACACAGCCCAGAAAAATTGACACCCTACACAGATATTGATAACCTAGATAGCCATCCTATGCCCAGAGCGCAGGTTCTGATAGTTGCTGTTCATAATCTCCCGTTGAATTTAAGGTGGTTATGAAAGGTTTTCAGACACATCCGATCTGATTGGATCAAGCCAGCCAGATTTAGTTCAAGAAACTATTTTTACTTAGCTTGACTGTATTCTGTTTTCGCTACTCCTTGGGTATCAATCAAGTTAATAGGGTGCATCAGATAGCTAGTAGCATTCCATGTTCAACTACTATTGTTGTTCTCATGCACCCATCATGGAGTTTTCGGAGCTTCGACTTTGCTAGAGGAAGTAGAAATATGCTTATGTGATATTTCTACTCCACTGATTGACCTGGGACAAATTATAGCCAGTAATAGCTGTTAGAACAGCGATGGCTCATCCGCCAATAAAACATCCTCCTCTTCTAAGTCAACGGGATCAAAATTAGAACTGCCTTCAGCTTCCTCAACCTGAAGAGCGATCGCATCATCGGTGGTTGGTATTACAGTCACGCCACTGAGATCTTCGGAACTACCAGCAATCAAGTTAGCTTCTTCACTGCCTTGCAAGTCATCGATGGAGGAGGGATTAACTAAAATGTCCTCCGCTTCCGCTTCCAGATTTTCTGAAGAAGTTTCTGACGAATCACTCTCACCAGTGAGGGGATCAACTTCCGCAGACTCATCAGACTCATCAAGCTCGTCAGATTCATCAGGCTCGTCAGACTCATCAGGCTCATCAGACTCATCAAGCTCATCAGACTCATCAAGCTCGTCAGACTCATCAAGCTCGTCAGACTCATCAAGCTCGTCAGACTCGTCAGACTCATCAGGCTCGTCAGACTCAGCAATATTGCTGGTCACTGCCTCAGATTCTGGAGATGCTTGAGACTCCTCTGGTGTTTCCGAATCATTTTCAGGCACCTGGTCAGATTCCTCCAATTCTTCAGATTCAGGTTCAACCGTCACCGAGTTAGGCCGTTCTTCCGGCTGAGTGGGATTTGAAGAACGTTGGGTGTTAGTGCTGGGTAAATGAATATCCAGGAAATCGCGAATCTCGGCAGCAGTTGTGCGAGTAGCGTTTTGACTTGTCTGGGCTAATGATTCTAAGCGCTGATCGAGTAGGTTAGGGTTAGTATCCCTTAAGCTCAGATAGTTAAAAATCATCACACCATCAGATAGCGCACTGAAACTGCCATCCCCATTAACATCGAGCATCGTATTTTGGGCTAGCTCGAGGTATCGAGTCAATTCGTCAGAGAAGACGCGATTGCCACCAGCGTCACTTGCCACATTTTCTAGTCGCTGATCGAGTAGAGTCGGATTAGTATTGCTTAAGCTGAGATAGTTGAAAATCATCAAACCATCAGTCAGTGCGGATGCACTACCATCTCCATTAATATCTAACTCCCGACGGCTGATGTTGAGTTCGTAGTGATTTTGGGTGTCTTCGTTCTCACCTGCCACCCGAATATAAAATGGCTGGTTGGTAGATGGGAAACTAATCGACATAAATGAGTCACCCCTGACCAGATCAAGATCGAGGCGTTCCCCGTCAGCATTGTAAAGTTCGAGATCTAGTTCTCCCAAACTCGGATCATATTCAATGGTAATCCCATTAGGATGACGCTGAGGAATGCGGCTGGGAGTCACCTTAAACCAATCGACATCACCAGCGTGAATTGACAAGCCAGGAATCTCAATGATGTCATTGAGTCGCAATTCACCCAAGTCAGTAGCCTTGGCCTGAGTATTATTGTCCGTGCTGCCACCGACTCCTTCAAGATGATCAGGTTCAACAACCACACCACCTTGGCGAACTAGGGGTTGATGATTGACTTGTAGGGAGTAGTTGGGGTTGGTATCTCCAGTTTCACTGGAAACCCTCACGAAATAGGTGCCACCCGATTGTCCTTCCAGATTAACCTCTAGGTTATTTTGTCCAGAAGCCTCACCGAGTCGAATGCGGTTTCCTTGTTCATCCCGACTGACACCGCCATTAGCATTACCCTGATAGATTTCCAGATTCAGGTTTCCGCCATGAATGGAGCTAATGTTGATGTCAAGGTTGCCATCATGTTGACCAGTCTCAAACCGATACCAGTCGATATCTTGGCTGTTATGGAGGTTAAAGTCCGCAAACGAGTTTTGTGAACCAGTCAGACGACCGAGATTAAAGGCTGTGCTAGAGGAGTCGTTATTGACGTTGCCGGTAATGTTGCCAGTGATATCAGTGGTTTCGGCATAATCAGGCTCAATACGACGACTGCGATCGCTCGCTTGGGTACGGCGGTCTGGATTTGTCAAGGCTGTCAGGAAGTCATCCCAGCGAGTATCGGCTACGAACCGATAATTGTTCTCATTGTAACGAGAGTCAAAGCCACGGCCTGTGATGGCTGGCAAATAGATACTCAGACCATTAGCACCAGACACATCAACCTGACCGATGATAGCATCATCTAGGGCTTGGGAAACCTCCCTGGCTGCGACACCAATTTGGTTATCGTCACCCAGTAGGTTGTCGATCGCATTCATAAAGCTGCCCAAATCACGCTCATCGGGGTTAGAGAACTCAGTCGATAATGAACGAGCTTGGACAATAGCACTCCAATCATTATCAGTCGCATGATCAAGGACGGTGTCAACAAAGCTATCCAGAGCATTGTTCAGATTTGCCAACCCACCCGTTGTGGTCACAGACTGGGTTTGCGAATTGTTGTAAACATTACCGTAGGATTCTAGAATTGCTGTACCCATTTGTTCAGCACTGATGTTACGGCCTGCGTCAGCGACTTGTTGCAGCCAGCCTGTATAATCCCAACCACTCCAGGGTACAAGTCCCTGAGACGCGACAACCACTTCAGTCAGGTCGTGGAGTTCATAGACTTGCTCAACCACTCCGTTGAGACAGGAATCGAAACCAACCAATTGAAGACTCTCCAAACCAGCCTCTTGAATCGCCTGGGCAACTTCCGACAATTGCAAGTAGTCATTACCATCAGTCTCATCCCATGCGACTCCATGACGACCTGCACCGTGATTCCAAACCACCACAGCATAGTTTTGGGCGGCATAGTTTTCTGCGCCCCACTGGATAAACTCAGTCAGGGTGTTTGGATCTCCCATATTCGCTTCCCCAATGGAAGTGAGGTTGCTGGTAATCAGGTTGGGGTTGTTGTCATGCTGAATCAAGCCACGAAGGGTCTCCGTCCAACGGTTATCCTCTGTGTCATAACCGCTAATGAGATCGGCGGAAACATCTTCGACATCAACCTGAACCACCACATTGATATGATCCGGCAGGTTCACAGCTTCCATCTGGTTGATATCGTCAATAGCTGCTAATTCAAGATCGTTGTCCCCAGCAATGTAGACCATAATTGTCCATTCAGCCTCACCAGCTTCAACTTGGACTTGAGGAGCGTTTAGGTTCAGATTATAGTTAACAGGTTCATCTCCAGAAACCCGAGCATAATATGGGGTGTTGGCATCCAAGTCAGTTAGGTTAATTCCCCGGATGCCTTCGCCACTACCTCCGAAGCTGTTGAGTGGAACTAAACTACCGGACTCATCATACAACTCCAGATTGAGATCGAAATTGGGATCAAACTCAATGGAAATTCGGTGGTCGCGGGTATTATCGCCGGTAGTGAAGCTGAACCAGTCTTCATCATCGCTGTTGTGAATACTGAGATTCGTTTGGCTACTGGTAACATAACGTAATTCAGTGGCTTGTTCGCGACTGTTGTTAGGTTCAAAGCGATCGGGCTCAATGTTACCCAAACCACTACCAGTGGTGATATTCAGACTGTATTGAGGGTTGGTAACACCTTGATAGCCGTAGACTTCAACCCAGTAATTGTCCCCGACACTGCCATTGAATACCACAGATTCGCTGTTAGTAGTGCCTTGAGAAATTCCCAGTAACCCATCCTGGTCATAAACTCGCAGGTCAATATCTCCATCGCCATGATTAAACTCGAGTCGGACTTCAACTTGACCGTTGACAACAGGGCTGAATTGGAACCAGTCTCTGTCTCCCTCGGTATGCAGGGTGAGTTCATCCTCGCTAACCTGACGAATTGAACCAAATTCGTGGGCGGTTTCTAGGGTGTTGTTTCCTTCGTCTCCTTCAAAGCGATCGGCAGCAATACCACCAGAACTTTGGAACTCACCAAGAGGAGCCTCAATAGTCAGGCGATATTCTGGATTAGTGGCACCGTTGTAGCCAAACACCCGGACATAATAGGTATCAGGACTTAATCCGTTCAAGAAGATAGCTTCTTCATTACCTACTCCACGAGATGCCCGCAGCAGATTATTGTCTGAATCATATAACTCAACATCAATGTCCCCCAAACTGTGTTCAAACTGATCAACAACCACCACATGATTAAACCAGCCTGTTTCTGCGAGGGTAAATCTGAACCAGTCGTCATTACCTGATTCATGGATGGAGAGTTGATGGGGAATCACGCCACTGCTGTTAATTTGAACTGCATTATCCCAACTACTGTTCTCATAGTTCTGATCGTAGTAATCGGGATTAATACTGCTGACATCTCCCCTTACACGGGGGTCAATGGTCAGGCTATAGTTCGGGTTACTAGCACCATTCCAACCCCAAACACGAACGTAGTAGGTTCCAGCATCTAAGCCAGCCAAACTAATGCTCTCATTATCCGATACACTCATTGAACTGTCGAGCCAGTTATTGTTGGCATCGTAGAGGACCATATCCACATCTCCTAGGCTGTGGAGGAAGTCAATACGAACCTCTGCACCACTGCCAGCAGTTCCATCGGTGGTAAAGCTGAACCAGTCATCATATCCCGATACTATCACCAGCTCATTTTGGACTAGCCGTGAGTTTACTGTACCGAAATCATGTGCGGTATCAAAGCTGTGATTACCAGCAAAACGGTCTTCACTTAGGTCTTCCCCGTCCGTATAGTACCAGTCGTCGTACCAGCCGTCGTACCAGTCATCCCAAATGTAATCTCCATAAGTATATATGCTCATGGAATAATTGTTGGTGGCTCCACCATAACCATAAACCTGGGCATAATAAGTGCCACTAGGCAGCCCTTCTAGGCTAATGCTTTCCCAATCACTGGTTCCTGTCGAACTACCAATCAACGAGCCATTGACATTATACAGTGCTAGGTCTAGGTCTCCATCGCCGTGGTAGAAACTGATGTAGATTTCATCATACATTCCTCCAGTGCTAGGGAGTTCAAACCTAAACCAGTCTTCATCACCTACTGGATCAATGCTTAACCAGTCATACCAAGAATAGACTACCCCCAAATCATAAGCAGTTGCCATGGTGTCATTGGGTTCGTACCAGTAGTCATTAGGTTCGCCGTAATATGGCCAACCGTAATCCGGGTAGTAATCCCAATCTCCATAAGCATATATGCCCATCTCATAGTTGTTGGTGGCTCCACCATAACCATAAACCTGGGCATAATAAGTGCCACTAGGTAACCCTTCTAGGCTAATGCTTTCCCAATCACTGGTTCCGGTGGAACTATCAACCAGTTCCCCTTGCTCATTATACAGTGCTAGGTCTAGGTCTCCATCGCCGTGGTAGAAACTGATGTAGATTTCATCATACATTCCTCCAGTGC
>NZ_JBIMLI010000124.1:0-9784 GCF_051859755.1 Limnospira sp. | reverse complement strand
GACCAAGAATAGACTACCCCCAAATCATAAGCAGTTGCCATGGTGTCATTGGGTTCGTACCAGTAGTCATTAGGTTCGTCATAATATGGCATTTTTCTTCTCCATTAAACGAATACAAAAACCTAAGCCACCCCCAATCAGGGTGGATGTTTGTGATTTTCACAGGTGATCTAATCATCGAAGCTCAAAGTTTCAGGCAATTAGATCCGTTGAGTGTCAACTGGCAAATTTTTTCTATATTTAACTCCTGAGTTATCTCTTCTGGGAAAATGATTTCCTAGTGAATAGGTACAGACGGAGAGAACGCCTCTTATATCGATACTTGCCACGAAGAGGCTAAAGGCAACAGTGAAGAGGAAAATCCTGATTTCATCCTGGTTCGGAGATTCTGTGGCTGTAGCCTAGTTATCAAGACATAAGCACTGCCTCTTGGCATGAAATTTACAACAGTGACGGGCCTCAATTCAGTGGTTACGGATGGGCTAAATCCTCAAAACTGCTTTCCCATAACGGTTGTGGCTATCATGTTTTTTGCGAGACTCAGTGACTATTTGAGATGGCTTGGGAAAAGCTATTAACTCTATATATATGACCTCCTGCAACCCTGACTTGACACCATTATATCCGCCGCTTAAAGGATTGGGAGTTTATTCATGAAAATTTAATATTTTTTGACATTGCTATAAATCACAGCCTGAATTTGCTTCAATAATCTTAATAATTCCTGCCCCCCGTCAAGGAGCAAGATTGTCAATATATTTCTGAGACTCGCCAGGATAAATGATCCCATCCCCTGATTAAGGGAACATTAACAAGTATGGAAACACTCCTGGCCTAGTTAAGAAATGTAAAAGGAGTTCTTCCCTGGTGGAGTGATGATAGGTCTGGTGGCTGGCGTATTTACAAATTTTACATGGATGGTGGCTCAGAAAACCTGGAAAATACTGGTGCTGTCAATAGGTGACAGTGAACTGCTATACTAGAATGGAGGAATTAATGGACTGATAGCAGATGATTATGCCTATTATCCTGGTATTGGTATCGTTCAATTTGCCAGGAATTAACCCTTAATGTTATCCTATCAATTTATGATTAATTTGTTTAAATAAAAAATGCCAATTTTAGATATTTTAAATGGGATTAAATGGCAAAATCGACCTAAGTTAATTTCCTTGTTTTCTGGGTGTGGCGGAATGGATTTACCATTTCATCGGGCGGGTTTTCAAGTGGTTTGGGCGATTGATTGTAATGAGGCGGCTTGTCAGACTTTTAGGCGGAATATTTCCGAGAATATCGCCTGTGATAATATTCAAGAAATTGAGATCACTAAAGTTCCCCAAGCTGACTTAATTACCGGAGGTTTTCCCTGTCAAGATTTTTCGATGATTTGGAAGCGTCCCGGACTCACCGGAACCAGGGGAAATCTTTATACCTACTTTTTAGAGTTTATTCGTCACCACCAACCTAAAGCATTCATTGCGGAAAATGTCAAGGGTTTACTCAGTGCGAATAAATATAAGGCGATCGCTAAAATTATTGCGGATTTTGAAAACATAGAACCGGGTTATGTGGTCAAGCCAAAACTGTACAATTTCGCCGATTATGGAGTCCCCCAATATCGGGAAAGGGTCTTAATTGTGGGGGTAAGAATGGATACAGGCTTTAATTTTATTCATCCTTCCCCGGAATATGGAAGCGATCGCCTTTATCCCTATCTCACCGCCAAACAAGCCTTAAAAGACGTGGAAAAAGTGGCTGATAATAATGAACATCAAAGGATCCATTCTCGCACCGTCGAAATTATCAAGCGCATTAAACCAGGGGGAAATTATACAGATATTCCCCAAGATAGCGAATACTATGTCAAAGGAATGATTAGTCATGTATATCGACGACTCCACCCAGACCAACCCTCCACAACTATTATCGCTGGGGGTGGTGGGGGAACTTGGGGTTATCATTATCAAGAACCGCGATCGCTGACTAACCGGGAACGTGCGAGGTTGCAGACTTTCCCGGATGATTTTGTCTTTGAAGGGTCTGTAACCGAAGTTCGTCGTCAAATTGGAAACGCGGTTCCTCCTGATGGTATGGTAGCATTAGTCAAAGCATTAATCCCACTATTTAACAACTCATATCAACCCGTAGATTTATATCAATTTAATCAGGAATTACAGAAACTTTCCCTTAGCGATCGCCTCAAATTAGCCAATTCTGAATCAGCCATCAACTCCCCAAATAGTCTCAGTAGCTTAACCCTTTCACCTCCTCAGCCACAGCCACCCCCCAACCCACAGAACCAGGAAAAGGAGCCACTTTCCAGCCTTGATTAGTCAACCCAGGATGTACCCCTTTTATTCCGGGTATAATAATCGGAATATCAACCACCTCCAACATAGCCAAATCATTAGGACTATTCCCCAAACCAATAGTCGTAATACTTTCCCCCCTATTAACCTGTTGATATCGATTAACCAGCCATTGAACCGCGCCACCTTTTCCCGCCTGGTCTCCAATTAAATGAGAAAAGCGATCGCCAACCACCACATTAAACCCCAGGGCTTTGACCTGATGTGCTAACCTCTCCGGATCCACATGGTGAGGAGTAATAAAAGGCTCAGTAAACTCTCGATTTTTTGCCCGTTGTGCTTCCGGTTCCGACAAACCAGTTAACTGCATAATATCGGCAATATTCAAATCACCGAACCCCGTCAAATCTTCACCAATCGCCGCGCTCAAATCTCGCAAACCGTCGCGCACTTGTGCATAAACACATCCCCGTTGCCTGAAATAGTATTTTCCGGCAATTTTCATCTCCTCAGAAAACAGATAATCTTGATGTGGGGGAATAAAAATAGCACTGCCGTTTTCCACAATAAACGAATCCGTCAACCCGATTTCTGTTGATAATACCTCCACCTCCGCGCGAGTTTTGCTGCTGACCGGGATAATCGGGATCTGTTGTTGTTGGAGGTCTGCGATCGCCCTTATAGCCCCATCGTAGCCATAATCATCAGAATTTAGTAGAGTACCGTCTAAATCAGTAAAAATTAGCAACATAGCACAAGCCCAACACAGCCAAAGCAGTGATATAATGACAAAATTATCACCCTAGTAGTTAGTATATTTGGAATTGTTCATGTCAGTTTTGGCTGCGATCGCGGTTCTTGGAATCTTAATCGTCGTTCATGAGCTTGGCCACTTCATGGCGGCGCGACTTCAACATATCCACGTTAATCGATTCTCCATAGGCTTCGGTCCCGTTTTGTGGAAATATCAAGGCCCAGAAACTGAGTATGCACTGCGAGGCTTTCCCTTGGGGGGTTTTGTCGGCTTTCCCGATGAAGATCCCGATAGTGAAATCCCCAAAGATGACCCAAACCTGTTGAGCAATCGACCAATTTTAGATAGGGCGATCGTAATCAGTGCGGGTGTAATTGCTAACTTGATTTTTGCCTACTTGTTATTAGTGGTTCAGGTAGGAATGATTGGCGTTCCCGACTTTGACTATCAACCGGGTGTCCGAGTCCCCTCTGTAGCCAGTGATGTTAGTTCAGCGGCGGCGAAAGCTGGGATTGAGGATAATGATCTAATCATATCCGTGAATGGAGAGGAACTAGGAGCCGAGTCTAAGTCCATTACCCGCTTGATTGAGGTAATTCAGTCTAACCCTAACCAACCTCTAAAAATGGAAGTTCAACGGGGCGATCGCATTATCCCCGTAGAAGTGACTCCAGAACCAGGCTCCGATGGTAAGGGTCGTATTGGAGTACAACTAAGCCCTAACGGTCAAATTGTCCGTTATCAGGCTGATGGGATAATTGATGCGTTTGTCAAAGGTGCTGAGGAATTTCAGCGGATTTTTAACTTGACTTTGGCGGGGTTTTCCCAACTGATTAATAATTTTCGGGAAACAGCTCCCCAACTTTCCGGTCCCGTCGCTATTGTGGCGATCGGTGCTAATATAGCCCGTTCCGATGCTAGTAATTTATTCCAATTTGCTGCCCTAATTAGCATCAACCTCGCTATAATTAACATCCTCCCTCTCCCGGCTCTTGATGGCGGTCAGTTGGCGTTTCTGCTGATTGAAGCCCTACGGGGTAAACCTTTACCGCAACGGGTACAAGAAAGCGTCATGCAAACCGGATTGATGTTGTTGTTGGGGTTGGGTATTTTCCTGATTATTCGGGATACTGCCAATTTAACCGATCTCAGTTGGGTGCGATCGCTACTCCAATAGGATTGAGCCAAAAATGAGCAGCCACCAACACCATAAACTCCGACATCGCGCCCTAGAAGTTCTTGTGCGTCTCAAGCGTTTATATCCTGATGCCGCTTGTACTCTCAACTATGAGACACCTTTACAGCTATTGGTAGCCACTATCCTCTCAGCACAATGTACTGATGAACGGGTTAATCAGGTGACACCAGCTTTATTTAAGCGCTTTCCTGATGCTTTCTCTTTGGCGACCGCGGATTTGCAAGAGCTGGAAACTTTGGTGCGATCGACTGGATTTTATCGCAACAAGGCTCGCCATATCAAAGAATCAAGCCGGATGATTGCTGAGAAATTCGGCGGGGAAGTTCCTAAACGCATGGAACAATTGCTCGAATTACCCGGAGTAGCCCGTAAAACCGCTAATGTGGTCATGGCTAATGCTTACGGGATTAATATGGGCGTGACTGTTGATACCCATGTGCGTCGTCTCAGTCAACGGCTGGGATTGACTCAGCATAAAGACCCCGTTCGCATTGAGCGGGATTTGATGCAGGTTCTACCTCAGCCAGATTGGGAAAATTGGTCAATCCGATTGATTTATCATGGGCGTGGGATCTGTACAGCCCGCAATCCGGCGTGTTACAATTGCAAATTGTCAGATTTATGCCCATCAGCACAGATCGGCTAGTAGGATTATCTAAACTTGATTAGGAGGCGTTAACTCTAAAAATGGCTAAAAAAAGCATGATCGAGCGTGATAAAAAGCGCAAAGAATTGGTTGATAAATATTCCGACAAGCGCCAACAACTGAAAGAACAGTTTGACAGTGCTACTTCTCAGGCGCAAAAAATGACTATTCACCGCCAGATCCAGCAACTACCCCGCAACAGTTCTCGCACCCGTCTGCGGAATCGATGCTGGGTAACAGGACGGCCTAGGGGATATTACCGCGATTTTGGCTTGTGCCGCAACCAATTGCGAGAAATGGCTCACCAGGGACTTTTACCCGGTGTGGTTAAGTCTAGCTGGTAGGATCGGTATCGATGGGGAGTTGGGATAATTCCCCGATTCCCGATCAACACTTGACTACTGACCGCAGCAACGCTCGTATCCTAGGCTCTGTAATAGTAAATCGCTGACGGCATTGGCGATCGCAAACTCACCGAAAAAGGTTTTGGAAAAGTCGAATGATTCCATCTCCGTCACAATGGCGATCACTAAGCAGCCTAGATCGTTTTCCCCCTCTATGCGCTGGCGCACGAAAATCTGTGAGGCGCGTTCCGCTATCTCGGCGTTCACCGCTTCCGGTATAAATTCGCGATCGAGCCAGTCATGTAACGTCTTTTTCAGCCACTCCCCTTCCTGTAGGGGATTTTCAACAGGGGGTAGGGTAATAGGTTTGGGCGGTTCAGCCATAATCATATTATCTCTAGTGTGTTTGCTTCAGTTAGTTTTGAATGACAGTCACAACTGGTGACTCTAAGGTTTTTTCTGTCCCAGTTTGATCATCTCGGTCCAGTTGCTCTATTCTAGCTTGGATCAATGCTACTAGGTGAACTCTCACCATTTCCGCAAATATGCGGTTAATCGATGATTCTACCTGGTTAGCCTCGATTTTGCAGCAAACTTGATAGGTTTTATACTTCTTGACTTTATAGGTCTTCGTTTTGGGGTCTAAAACTTTATTGGTGGTGGTGCGACTCTGAATTGATACTGATGGCTTGGGGCGACGATACCAAAATAGACGATAGGACCGAGTATTTTCATTACTCTGAAACCGTAAAATTGTGTCCGTTGAACCCCACATTCTCACAGTGTAAGCATTATCAACTTTGTGGATCCGTAAATATCCCCAATCTTTTTCGGTTTGATTTAACAGTTTGCTTAAAGTATTCTCCAGCATCGGATAAGAAAGATTGTTAACCATATTATTGAATGAATAAAAGCTGATTTTAGACTAACTTACCATTCTATCACATTTCGGCGAATATGCAATATGATATATCAGCAATTATTGAAGGATATGCTCAAGGCTATTTCTTAATGGCAAATGATGGGGAAGACTCCCTAGGATGGTACAGCAGCCACCAACGAGCCTTGATTCCCCTAGATGAACGTTTCCGCTATCCGCGATCGCTTCAACGATTCCTTAATCAAAATCGCTTTCAAGTCGCGATTAACGGCGATTTTGATGCAGTGGTGGAAGGCTGCGCTGACCGCGAAAATACTTGGATTTCGGCGGAATTAAAGCGCATTTATCAAGTATTGAATAGACAGGGATGGGCTCATAGTTTCGAGACCTGGGAAGGCGATCGCCTCGCTGGGGGGATTTTGGGAATTGCGATCGGCGGCGCTTTTATCGGCGAGTCTATGTTCTTTAATATTCCTAACGGCTCAAAAGTAGCAATGGTCAAGCTCGTTGAACACCTGCAAAAACGGGAATTTTGCCTATTTGATGCCCAAATGAATAACCCTCATTTAGAGCGTTTTGGGGCTTTTATTGTCAGTAAAAAACAATATAATCAGTTACTGTCAAAAGCCCTCAAAAAAAGGTGTTTTTTTGATTAATAAGCCCCGCCGCCTCCTCCTGAATTAGGAGTATCGTTAACAGGAGGATCTTGGGCTTGACAGGCTGAAGCATTAAAGGGATTATTGCAGGCTGCTACAACTTCACCGTCACTAAGGGACGAGTTTCTAGCCTCAGCAACAGTGGTTATGCTGAACGTAGACCCGATGACTAAAACTAAGACAGTTGTAAATTTGAGTAAGCATCTCATAATGGAACATAACCTCTGTGAACTCAATCGCCTGATTCTCGGCTCATAGATTCCCTTTACTGTCTACACTTAATTATATCAGTGATTTTACGGATGTATTTTTCTCCGAAGAGCTAGTGAGCCAACACACAATCTCTAAAGTGGTATCCTGCCACGGATCTAGCTTTTGTAAAGAATTGTTAAGTTTTCAGATATAGACCCTCACCATTTAATATACAGCACTAAGTATTTTTAGACAAGTCACGCTTCTGTAATATTTGGAGGTACAGGGGGGGTCAACTCATAGGAGTTCTGATGTCGGCTTTTGGCGCGATACATAGCCGCATCAGCTTTTTGAACTAAAGTTTCATAATCTTGACTGTCCAGGGGATAGAGGCTAATTCCGATACTCAGACCGATGGTAATAACATGGCTATCGAGTTCTGACTCTTGAGTTACCTGGTCTAGTATTTTTTCCGCCACCCTGACCGCATCAGCATGACTAGGGATTCCTGGTAGGATGATAGTAAATTCATCACCCCCAAGGCGACTCACAGTGTCACTAGCGCGTAAACAGCCTCGCAAACGTTCGGCGACCAGTTTAAGCACTAAATCCCCGACATGGTGTCCGTATTGGTCATTAATAGGTTTAAAATTGTTAAGGTCGAGAAAAAATAGCCCGACAAACTTTTGATTAGTATCAGCCCAGATTAAGGCTTGGGTGAGGCGTTCCTCAAATAGTTGGCGGTTGGGTAAACCTGTGAGGGGGTCATGGTCAGCCCTTTGCTGAAGTTCAGCGTTATATTTTTCCAGCTGTTCGGCTAGTTGTCGGAGGGTTTCTTCGGATTTTTTGCGTTCGGTAATATCGCGAATTATCCCAACCAAAAACAGATTACCTGCTGCGTCTTTATGAAGCGATCGCTTAGTCGCAATCCAGTGATTAACGCCACTAGCATCAGTTAATTTTTCCTCATTTTCCTGTTCCCAGTTAGTCTGAAAAGCCAGTTCATCCTGTTCATAAAAAAGATCCGCTTCCCTCTTCGGGAATAAATCATGGTCACTTTTCTTTAAAATCATCTCCACCGGGAAGCCTACCAATCGCGAATAGGCTTGATTAACCACCATTTTTTTATGGTCTTTAGTTTTGACATAAATAGGGTCAGGAATAGTGTTAATAATGCTATTAAGGAAATCGGTTGAGCGTTTAAATTCTTCTTGAATATGTGCTAAGTAAGTGGTGACTACAATACCAGAAGCCCCCAGGGTAATTAAAGGTGGTACAACGGGAATCCACCAGCCCATTAAAAGCACTAGATAAGCGCCTGTAAAGATACCGCCGCTAAGTAAAATAATCATCAATATGGAACGATAAGGCGATCGCAGTTTCCAGGACAAACTAGCACCGACCCAAGACCAGAAGATAATCCAGAGCCATTCTACAGGTTCTGACCAACTAGACATTAGGGGACGTTCTTCTAGGATTGTAGTTAAAATTTGGCTGAGAAAATTAGCATGAAGTTCCACGCCATAAATAAAACGAGGTTCTTCAAATAGACTGCTACTGTAGGGGGTTAAGTGAAAATCTTTGACACTAAAAGCCGTAGACCCAATCATGACAATGCGATTTTGAAATAGAGAGGGTGGGACATCTCCATTCAACACATCTCTGAGGGAAACGGTTTTAAAACCTACAGCGGGATTGCGAAAATTAGCTAATACTTGATAACCAGCATTATCAGCGCGGACATAAGGCCCATCATTGGGTTGAAATTTCGGAAAAACCACCCCATTAAATTGCACTTCATAATTATCAGTTAAAGTGGGAAAAATGCCATGATATTCCAGTTCTATCAAAGCCAACTGAAGCGCAAAACTCCGTCGAGTCTGACCATCATCACTACCAGCATATAATAAATTGCGACGGATGCGACCATCGGAGTCAATGACAAAGTTATTAAATCCGATCATACCTATTTCCGCCAAAGCCGGGGGAGGTGGAACGGCGGCGACTTTAAGAGTTTCCAGGAGTTCAATACCAATCAAATTAGGAATATTTGTTAAGGCTTGGGTAAATTCATCGTGACCGGGTTCCATGGGTATACCCCGATATAAATCCAAACCGATCGCCCTAGGTTCTGCGTCATTAATAATGTATAATAAATCAGCTAAAATGGCATCAGAAACGGGGAACCCATACTCTCTTAAATCCTGTTCATCAATACCAATAATCACAATCCGGTCTTCTGGAGATTCCGGGAGACGAGCGCGGACTAACACATCAAAAACAGCTAATTCCGAGGTTTGTAGAAGTCCTAAAAACCTGACCAGAAGCACCGCCGCCGCCACTCCAGAAGAGGTAATCCAGATGTGCTTACGTTCCAAAAACCATAATTTTAGGGAAGTTAAAGCCTGCTGAGGATACTTACTAAATCCCTGTAAGATTCTGAACATCCGATCGCTTATCCCTACAAATGTGATGGAACTCAGACCCACCCTGATTATAGACAGTTCAAATTATGGTGAGAGCGATCGCTCAACCTCAGAACCTGTGAAAGTTAATCAAAGGAAGAATTAGCAAAATCCTGTCTGTCTTGATAATCAGACAACTCCGCCAGTTTTTGTAAAGATAACCGTCCCTGGTAGAATTTCTGGTTAATTTCCCAAGTCGGATAAGCATTAATTCCAGCTTGTTGACACAGTTGTGGTCGCGCGTTAGGACCCTGTGGATCGCACTGGTAGGGGTCGAAAGGGAAGTCGCCTTCCCCAACTCCCATTCAAAACCGTGCTTGATACTTTCGCATCACACGGC
>NZ_JBIMLI010000123.1:0-15907 GCF_051859755.1 Limnospira sp. | reverse complement strand
GGAAACTTGTTGAACCATAGTTATTTTCTCCGACTAGATGAGTCGGGCTAATCTCTGAAGCTGTTTTCTAGTATAGCAGTTTTCTTTTGAGGGGGTTTCGTGTTACTTTCTCAAGATACGAGGTAAGCTGGAATATTAAGAAAACCGAACCTACAAGGCTACAAGGGTAAGGTGATGATGCGAAAAGACGGGTAGAGCCCCTTGAGTTAATTTGGGCAACCCACCCGCGCCGATCTATCGGCTTTTCTGTGAATTAGAAATTAGATTTATAGATGAGTATAGCGCCCTGGTCGCCCAGTTGTAACTGGGAGTCCTCAGACCAGGTTATATAGCGGATTGGGTTTCCGCTAGGCATTTCCAGAGCTTGGAAACCGGGTGTTTGTGTAGGGTCTGGGAAAATGCGGTTATCCAACAAAACCAAGGTCTCTACATGGGGGGGAGAACGATCGCCTCTGGTCCCAAATCGCGAGATAAACCCTGTTGTTGGTAGTCAGATAAATATAGGTCTACCAGGCGATAATAGTAATGGCGAGTCAAAACCACGGTGGTTTCGGGGGAAAAGCGATCGCGCACAAACTCGATCCTCTCGCCTATATCGCGGTTAAACACCCGTACATCCTGGGCGGTAGGCATTCCCGCTGAACCGAAGAGGAAAAATAAACCATTTACACAGACGATCGCCGCTGTTACTATCCCCCAACCTGAGAAGACGACAGATTTCTGAAAAGGCTTGGGTATAGTGGCGGATATAGTTATAAACAAATCGGGTTTTTGTTTTTCCCAACGGTCTCCTAACCATACAATTGTTAGACCTGCCATCATCATAATTCCTGGCATAATTGTAAAAGTTTGAGACTTGCGGCGCAGATGTACAAATAGAAAATAAAGCATTCCGGGAACACAAGATAAAGACAGGGTTTGAATGCGTCGATCGCGCCGAATTAGGTGTGCAATAGCTTGGCGATCGCATACCAAAATCCACAACATCGGAATAATGGCTACACCTATTAGGGGGAAATATTCTTTCATAAAAACCATTAAATTGTCAAAGATTTTCACCAAAGAATCAGCGTCTCTGCGTTCTGTATGTAGGGGGAGCCATTCCTGTACTAATTGCCAATAATTATCCCAGCCGCCGCTACTTGCAATTAAGGGAATAAACCCAACAGCCACGGCTGCCAATCCCAAACTTACAGCTATAAATACATCGGTTAATTTGAACCTATATCCCGAATTGGGAGACCCAAAACGCCATCCTAAAAATAGGGAAGTCAGGGCTAGGGGCAACATAAAAAATGGGGTACTAGGGCGAATACCTCCGGCTAATCCCATCAATATAGTTAGGGTAAATAGGGCGGGTCTATTTGCGAAACTGGTTAAATAAGCGGCGGCAATAATTAGCACCACCCAGCTAAATTATAGGGTATGGGAAAAGGCAGTTACACTGTGATACCAAAACAGGGGACTGGTGAGAGTTAGGAGGGCTACAGATAAACCTACTTGATGATTATACCAGCTTTTTGCTAATAGATAAAGGGCGGCTACTGTCACCCCAGAG
This sequence comes from Limnospira sp., assembly GCF_051859755.1. Classification (NCBI taxonomy): domain Bacteria; kingdom Bacillati; phylum Cyanobacteriota; class Cyanophyceae; order Oscillatoriales; family Sirenicapillariaceae; genus Limnospira; species Limnospira sp. Next base: position 14,349 of record NZ_JBIMLI010000123.1, on the reverse strand, counting down.
GCGACGATATTAACGGCTACCAGACTCAAGGTAGGGTCATCTAAAAATAGGTGAAAAAATCGCGCCATCCAGATAAAAATGATAAACATTCCTGGCATTTGCGGCTGTGTTTTGCTAACATCAAACTCTAACACTGCCATGGCAAAATGCCCCTCGTCTCCCTGGGGGAATTGGGTATGAAATGGGAGTCTAGTTAGAATGGTTAGAAAAAATAGGACGGTGGCAATTATCCACTTTGGGGAGATGCGATCGCCTTTTTTTAAGGGGGGATGACACCAGAAGTATTACTCATAAATATTTGGGCAAAATAGTTATCAAATGTATGATATCTTAAAACCGGAGTTTATGTATTATCAATATTACGCTACCTAGGTATTTGCCAAATTACCCAGTTTTCGGCTTGGTCTATCATTTTTCCTTCTAGCTGAGGATGCCAGTCTCGGCGGGTCAGAATATAATCAGCGTCAAAACTTCGGGCTACTGCTATCAATTCTGATGCTGATTTTTGGCGATATTGTTCATCTAAAACGCTGGGTGATTGATGGACGATTCCTGTGATGCTTTGCATCCGTTTTTCCCATTCTATTATACCCCTATCTGTAAACGGAAAACTTTTAAAAGACCAGAGGACCGAACGTTGAGAGTAGAAACGGAATTTGTCATCGGAAGGGGGAACTAAAACTAGGGCATTTGGGGAACTTTGCTGTTGAAAACGCTGGGCTAAAATTTCGACTGGTTGGTGGGGTGTGGCGGTGATTTTTAGCCGATGTGGTATCGACCATATTCCGGTAATTATTAATAGTGATAATATCGACAATTTTAGTGGTTTTGGCAGTCTAGTTTTACAGGTAATAATTGGGGAAGCTAGGGTGAATCCTAAAAATAGGTGATAGTGATAATTTAACACTAGGGTTAAGATGAGCAAAAATACTGAACTATAGTTAATCCATGGAGATTTAATAGCTGGGTGATTTTGTCTAATTAAAAAACCTAAATACATCAGGGCTATGATCACCCCAAAATAGGAACATAGCATAATTGATATTCCTAAAATTAATCCTGTTAATACAGCAATTATCCAGGTTTTTTTGAGTTGTGAACTATAATTTAATGATATTCCTAGGGTGATGGCTACAATTAATAAGACAATCCCACTATTTTTAATTACAGATATGCTAATTAATAAACAGCCTAGGGGGATATTTCCGGTTCGATATGCTTGTTTCACCCAAAGAGCGATCGCTATTAATCCTAGTAGTTGTATAAAAGGACTGGTGCGCGCTAATTGTAGTTTAGCGAAGGTCGCCACGGGAATCACTTCTACAAAAATATAACCCATAGATAATAATGCTAAACCGAAAATTAAGAGGATTTGTAAATTGGTTTTTTGCTCGGCTTTTAATATGGATGAAGTCCGCATCATAATTAACCCAGAAATCACGAAACCGATAAAATTTAACCAACCCCTTAAACCAAACTGGGAATAAATTAGATGATGGGGATGGCGAATATAAGCGTATAAATGAATGAATTTTTCCGGGGTAATTATCTGGCTGTCAGTTTCTGATAATAACTTCATAGGAACATATACACAGGCGGCAAAAATTAGCCAAATTATTAATCCGATGATTATCGATTTACTGGATTTATTATCATTAATTTTTTTTATAGCCATAATCGGAATAAATAATATTCCAGGAATAAAACCTATTAAAAATTGCAGTAAAATGGCTAAACCAAATAGGCTATATCCGATAATCCAACGACTGCGAAAACTATAGTAAATCCCCCAAATGGCTAAACCCATAGCTAAGACGGCGGGGATGGGTTCTTGGCGAAATAAATTGGTAAAACCAATAGTTCCATTGGCGGCGGTTAAGCCTAAAAATACCAGAATACTTGGGGATATAGAGTCGGATAGGAAAATTTTTCCGATCGCATATAAAGCCAGCATAAAACTGGTAAATGCTATGATATAATAAACCCAGATAATTCCGGCAATACTCAATCCTAACTTAGCCGGGAAAGCTATTAAATGGTAATAAAAAAAACGGGGGTTAAATTCCACCATTTCCTGTACATAAAAATCGCGAGGGTAAAGATGAGTATCTACCAGAAAAGCTATGGCTGGTAGTTGATTACGGAGATTAGCTGATCCTAGTTCATAGCCATAAAAAACTAGAGTTGCGCCTATTAATAAAAAAGCGATCGCCCCTAGTTGCCATCCCCGAAGTCTAGGGCTGAGGTTCATAGTACACCTGAGAAATCTTATATAAATTTTGGGGCAACTGTGAAATTACCGAGTTTTGACACTCCCCGCTCTGAAGAGACGGGGATTCTTGGCTCACCGAGACCACTTAAACTAGATTCCTGGCGTCGTCTAGCCCAGAGGTGGGACTCTCCCCAAGCGTTACTTTCGGTATGCCCTACCGTAGTTGCATTTCTGCCAATCCTGTTTAGATTGAAGCAAATATACCTCAAAAACTGATTTGTCTAGTTCCTGTGAATCTTTTACCTGCTGCCAGGAGGAAGCTAGAACAATGCAGCCAAACCGCATAGATTCAATGGTCAAGGTTCAGTGTACGCCTTGAGGCAACAAGGTTTTTTAAGTGGTTGGTTACCTTTATCCACGCTCAATCGGTGTAGCATTTATCTAGTAAGCGTGTCAAGTAAAACAGCGATGTTGTTCGAGAGTTGATCAGGTCTTGGGCTGACGGGCACTAAAGTACCCGTGTCGCCTTTCATCCTTGCTCTCTTGAGACAAGGTTTTCATGCTCCAGTGCTGTTCGTATAATAGTATCATGACTTACTCAAATCCTCTTTACCCTCTAACTTGAGAAAAGCCGCCGATCGCTTTGACCAACAGCCATAGTATATTCCATTCTACAAATTGTAGAATCCCAAGTCTATTGACTACACTAGGATAGTTTTTGCTCCCCAAATTGTCAAAAAAAAATGCGATCGGTTGCATTTTAGCGAAAACTTGCATCTTTCCCACTGAAATTGTGCCGATCGCATCAGATACCAACTTAGCTGTAACTCCTACCAGATAAGGGTTAGGGGAGGCTAAGTGGTGATATGTCCATTATGGGTTAATTATACCCCTGGGGATAGAGTCCGGGTCATATATCAAAAATGGTATAATCGCAGATGTAATGTATATCAATTAAGAGGTACTCTCCCCTGATTCCCATTCATGATGATAACCCAACTCAGATTAACCCTTGGGTAACCAAGGTGTTAATTATTATCAATCTGATAGTTTTTGCACTACAATTTCTGGTGATTTTTTCCGAGCCTGAACAAGTAGAAAAAATTATCTATACTGGTGCATTTATACCCTGTCAACTCGCCCAAAGTTGTCCATCTGATATACCAGCAGCGACATTTACTTTTCCAGCTTGGTTGACTCTAATTACCTCGCAATTTATGCACGGTGGTATTGGTCATATTGTGGGAAATATGTTGTTTCTGAGTATTTTTGGCAATAATATTGAAGATTGTTTAGGTCATTTCAAGTTTTTGATTTTCTATATACTATGCGGAATAGCAGCGGCGTTGATTCAAGGGTTTTCCTCCCCTGATTCTATCATACCATTGTTGGGAGCAAGTGGAGCGATCGCCGGAGTTTTAGGAGCCTATTTAATTCGCTTTCCCCGGGCAAAATTATTAGTAATATTCCCATTTTTCCCGTTTATTCCCATGAGGCTTCCGGCTTATTTCTTCCTAATTTTATGGTTTGCATTCCAATTTATTGCCGGGACTTCTACTGCTAATATAGATACAGCTACGGGAGAAGAAGTCGGGGGGGTAGCTTATTGGGCTCATGCGGGAGGGTTTATTTTTGGTATAATTCTTGCGCCGATACTGGGGTTATTTTCCTCAAGAGGAGGTGCAAATAACTAAGATTCCAGAACCCCAATACTTTCAGGAGATACAAACACTTCAACCTGTTGACCTGGCTGGTATCTTTGGAGGTCATCTCGATGCCAATTTTGGACTCTGACCATAACATAACAGTTGGGGGATAGTTTAACTTTGTAGCGGGTATCAGTACCAATATAAACCCTTTCTTCCAAGAGTCCAGACCAACTGGGAATATGAACAGACTTGGCTGGATATAGAGTAATTTTTTCGGGTCTAATTACTAATGTTACAATTTGTCCAACAGAAAGACTATGTTCGGCGGCAATTTGAATAGGTAGAGATTCATCAACTAACACGGTTTGCTGTTCATTATTAATTTGTATAACCCGTCCGGTGAGGAAGTTACTCTCCCCAATAAAATCAGCGACAAATCTAGTTTTTGGATACTCGTAAATTTCGATAGGAGTTCCGACCTGTTGAATCTCTCCCTGGTTCATAATAGCAATGCGATCGGACATAGTTAGGGCTTCTTCTTGGTCGTGGGTAACATAAATAAAAGTAATTCCGATACGTTGCTGCATTTGTTTAAGTTCCAGTTGCATTTGTTTCCGCAATTTCATGTCTAAAGCGCCTAAAGGTTCGTCAAATAATAAAACCTCTGGCTGTTTAACTAGAGACCTAGCTAAGGCGACGCGCTGCTGCTGTCCCCCGGATAGCTGACGAGGATAGCGATCGCGCATTTCGGTTAATTTGACTAACTCCAACACCTGAGAGAGGCGATCGCTAATTTCCGCAGAGGGTAAATTTTCCATCTCCAGTCCAAAGGCGATATTTTGGGCGACAGTCAAATGAGGAAACAAAGCATAATGTTGGAATACAGTATTAACCGGACGGTGAAAGGGAGGTCGCTTACCCATAGCTTGACCGTGAATATAAACTTCTCCGGTGGTAGGTAATTCAAACCCAGCAATCATTCTTAATGTGGTAGTTTTCCCACAGCCAGAAGGTCCGAGGAGGGAGAAAAACTCCCCATCTCGAATCTGTAAATTTAAGTCATTGACTGCTAAAAAATCTCGATGCTTACTCCCCCGAAAGGTCTTAGAAACATTGACGAGTTCAACCGCATGATTCATAGTAGCTAAATTAAGACCCTACACCCAACTTAACCTCTGTCCAGGCTTGATCATAAAAGATGGTAGCTTCTCCGACATCTTCCAAATATCTGAGTTTCGCAAAAACTTCGGGGGGGGGATAAATACCAGGATTTGCCAAATTTTCTGGTTTAATCAACTTTTCAGCGATCGCCGTTTTATTAGGGGAACCATAGTTAATAAAATTGGAGATTTGGGCACTAATTTCCGGTTCCATGATAAAATTAATGAATTTCAAAGCCAGATCCGGGTTAGGTGCGCCTGTAGGAATGACCATATTATCCATACCAATAATTGTGCCTTCTTGAGGAATTGCATAACGCAACCTAGGATTTTCTTGCATTACTTGAAAGATATCGCCGCTGTATTCCATAGTCATATCAACCTCACCTTGATTAAGGAGATTTTGACCAGTATCAGGAACAAAGGCGGTGATATGAGAACTATTTTGAATTAAGAAATCCCTAGCGGCAAAAATTTCATTTTGATTAGTAGTATTAGGATCATAACCCAAATAAATTAATACCGCTCCCATGGTGTGTCGCATATCATCTAATAGGGAAACCCTGGAGGCAAAATTAGGGTCAAATAATTGAGACCAACTGTTAATATTTTCCCCGACTCTATCAATGTTATAACCTATTCCCAAAGTCACCCACTGATAGGGAATACTATATTGATTTCCGGGGTCATAGGGAGGGTTAGCAAACTGTGGGTCGAGATGGATAATATTAGGAATCCTCGCCAAATCGAGAGGTTGTAACATTCCCTGATTAACCATAATTTTTACCATATAATCGGGGGAAAATACCACATCATAACCCGGATTGCCGGCTTGTAGTTTGGCATACATACTTTCCCCACTATCGTAGGTATCATAGTTAATTTTAACGTTATATTCTCGTTCAAATTGAGCGATCGCCTGTGGGTCAATATAACTTGACCAGTTATAGATATTGAGAACATTCTGTGAACCTGTCCCAGTCAGAGACCCATCAGGACTGGTAGCCGCACAACCCCAAGGCAAAATCACACCCAATACAAACAGTAATATTAACGTTAACAGTCGCTTCATTTTCTAGTCATCTCTCCTAAATTAACCCTAAGATAGCGTCTGAAAAGACTCCACCTGTAAAACCGGACCAATCATCGCCAGAGTCATCACATCTTCGCGAATAATCCCCTGAACGATCGCCTTTTTCCCCGACTGCTGTAACTCCGGGGGTGCATCCTTCAACTCATAGGTTTGTTCAGCACTAACCAGCGCCCAAGTCCCCGTCCCAAAACCTTTTTTTTCCACAACACCTTCAACAGTGATAGTCATATTGAGTCACCCTCCAATGATGTCAAAAACTTGATAGATTCCGAATAATTCCCCTCCACCGACATAGCAGAGGGGAAATAGAAGTCAAGGTGCTAATAGTTAAGCGATCGTCGTTTCCGACTTCAAGGCTAAACTCGCCAAACCGATACATAATAGGGCGTTAATCACCAAGAAACCACGGGCGATCGCACCACTTCCCAGACCCCAAACGGCTGGGGAAATAAAGGCACTGATCACCAAAAAACTAGCCACGCCAATAGTAGTACCGATCGCCAGCCACTTCCATTCTGGATGACCGAGGAATAGTACCACCAAAACCGCCGGAATCAATACACTAGCAAACACAGGATTCAAGATACTGCTACCCTGAATTGCGCCGCCAAGTTCAGGTAAAGAACTACCCATAACCCGCATCGGCCATTGAGGCAAATCAAAGATATACAGACCCCGCAATAAAAATAGACCACTGCTTCCGGCTATCAAACCGCCAGCCATAGACCAACCCCAGCGGAAGGGGAAATAATTGCGGAGGAACCAAGCCAATAAATAGGACCCCAAAACCATGGCAATTTTGGGCAATAAAGCCACCGCACCGCCATCAATCCAGAAACGCGGACTCAGATAACCACTTTCCCGCAGCCAGCGGAAAAAGTCACGGAAGGAAATTTGTCCCCGCAGCGCCACTTGTACAGCACTAGCAGCGTCCAAATGACCAGCGCCAAAATGATTAAAGGGGTCTTCCGCCACTTGACGGGAGGACTCTTTGAGAATGGCTACAATTTCATCAGGGCTATCAACCCCGGTGGCGCGAATTAAAGCCGCCACTCCAGCCACATGGGGGGAAGCCATACTGGTCCCCTGAAAAGCGGCAAAGGTTGAGCCGCCTGTGTCGGGGTTAATGGTTTCCTGGAGAATGCCTCCATCTTCATTGCCGCCTTGGGTCAAGCCGCCGGGGGCAGAAATATCCACACCTGCGCCAAAATTAGAGTAGGGGGTTTTGTTTCCGGTAGAGTCGAGGGCAGAAACTGCGACCACTCTGGGATAACGGGCGGGATAAGCTGCGGCATTTTCTCCAGAGTTACCAGCGGCTGCAATAATTACTACACCCTTGTTATAGGCGTAGTCGATCGCATCTTTCATCAATTGAGTTTCGCCGCCACCACCGAGACTCATGTTAATGACATCAGCGCCATTGTCAGCCGCAAATCTAATCGCCTCTGCAATGTCGGAAATTGTGCCACCACCACCGGCTGAGAGGACTTTTAAGGGCATGATTTTGGCGCGGTGGGCAATACCTGCCACCCCATAGCCATTGTTGGTGGATTGGGCAATAGTTCCGGCTACATGGGTTCCATGTCCGTTATCATCGGAGGCTTCCCGGCGGTTATTCACAAAGTCATAACCGGGGACAAATTCGGTATCTTTTAAATCGGGAACCCGACTGACTCCGGTATCAATGACCGCGACGGTCACCCCTTCTCCTTGGGTTTCTTTCCAGGCTTCCTCTACATTGATGCTGCGTAAATTCCACTGTTTACCGTAGAGGGGGTCGTTGGGAAAGTTGTTGGAGTCACCCCAAATAATCGCCCCCACATTCATGGGTTGAGTGTCAATGCTGTAAATAAAGTTAGGTTCGATCGCTTCTGTGTCTTGGCGGAAAGATTTTCTTAGGGATCTGAGTAGATCGCGATCGCCACGAACCACATAAATGTTATCGTCCTTTGAGAATTTACTGTTTAACTGAGGAACTACTTGATACTGATCGGCGATCGTTCTAATGCGATCGGCTATTTCCGTTTGAGTCAAATCTTCCCGAAAATCTAGTACAATCGAATCGAATGTGCCTTGGGTAGCCAAGCCAGTGAAGTTAGACACCGCCCAGCCCAACCCAAGCAGGAATAGGCAAAGTAGTAGAAATCTTTTCATGGGTTTTTGCCATAGTTAACGGCTAATTCGTCCAACGGTCAGTTACCGACCAGACAAATCATCAAATTGGTGACTCTATTGTATCTCGAAGATTCTAAATTCGTATTAAACGCTCAAATCAGATAAATTATGGAACGAGGATTACTGTGGCTTCCCCTGCTGGCTGTGTTTATTGGACTCGCCTGGTCTGGGTGGAATGAATATCAGAAGTTAGAAGCCTATAAGCCGTGGGCCGAAAAATTTGATCAAGCCAAATATGATATCTATGCGGTCTTAGGTCACAGTGGCGACCAACTGACCTGGGGTAAACCCACTCGCCACGGTCCCGTTAACTTACAAACTTTTTCTCTCCGGGATGTTCAGTCAATATGGCTATTGGTGGATCATAAATCTGTCAGCCTCGATCAACTCCCCCAAAAAGGAAAATCCGTCGAGTTAGAATTTATCCTGCAAGATGAACCTGACCCGATCCGTGTTCCCTTTACGCAACTTTCCCTCGCCGCCCAGTGGTGCCAATATTTGCAGGACACTTGGCAGAAAATTAACGCCTAATTTCCCGGCTTCATGATTACTATTCTTTCGGCTGACTATTTCCCTTAGAGAATAGTTTTGCTCTCATAGCCGCCTGGGACTCAACTCTTGACATATCCTGGTCTATTAGTCCGGTGAGGGCTTCCGTTAATTGGGACGGGTCCATAAATATTACTTTGGCATTCTCACTCATGCTAATTTGTTGATTAGCGTCTACGAACTGTTTAGCAATTAAAAACTGTAAAAATTCTCGACTGTTTGGATCTAGGTTCAGCACTTCTGCTAAGACTTTAATTGATGCGGCTTTACCTTCTGCTATACTGATATCAGCCTTTTTTTGACTCTCGGCAGCCCTTTGAGCCTCCATGGCTAATTTCACCTTAGCCGGAGGTTCAATGCTTTGTAAATCAACCCGTACTACTTGCACTCCCCAATTTACCGTTTTTTCGGCTAGGCTATGCAGCAGTGCGGTATTAATTTCATTAATAGAGGAAAACATATCCTCCATATTTCTTAATCCCACTTCCGCCCGCAAAGTGGTAGTTACTAAATTAGCGATCGCATCTTCTACTCCCTGAATGTCATAGAAGGATTTTCGCATATCTTGGATTTTCCAAAACACTAAAGCATCAATGGTTAGGGGAACATTATCTTTAGTAATTGCCTCTTGTTTGGGAATATCTAACAGCCTCTCCCGCAAAGTATCATAGTGTACTATTTTTTCAATCACCGGGATCACAAACTGTAAGCCAGGCTTCAGAGTTCGGTTATATTTCCCTAACCGAGCCACTAATGCTTCGTCTCCATCACTGATAATTCTAATTGAGGAATTTACCCCAAATCCAATGCCTAACGAAATCAATAGCGCGAGGATATACTGAGCCATAGAACCTCACATTTATCTGATAATTTTAAAGTTAGTTTAACCTATCCAGTCACACCCTGCCATTGATTATAGCACAATTTTGGCTAACAGTAAATATATCCACTTAACATTTACCATATTTACTGTTAACTTTTAGGTAACTTCTCAAGTCTCTGGTGAGTGAGATGGATAATTTACTGATTTGACTCCGACTCGGTTTCCGGTTCCACCTCAACAGTTTTAGCTGTTTCTGTTAACTGAGCCGCAATATCTTCTTTAATAGCACGGCGATAAAGTTTTCCCTCAAATTTCGCCAATTCCTCACATACCTTTTCTACCCAAGTTTGTTCTACCAAAGCAATTAAAGCAGAACTACCAGGGGTTAAAGACTCCGATAAATCCTTGAGGTCTTCTTGGGGGAAACCCAAATCAATAAAGTGGGTAACTAAAGCCCCAACACCCGCACCGCCAGCAGTCATAGCAATTACGCCTAAAGCACCAATGGGATTAAATAAAGCAATTAATCCAGCGGTGATACCCCCCATAATTGCACCCCCACGCGGGCCAGTGTCTCCGGTTTCACTAATGGAAACTTTGCCTTTTTCATTCTTGACCATGACCGCCGCATTAACAATCAAAATAATGCCAGCGCGCTGCATATCTTTAAGGACTTTCAGAACTTCCTTGGCTTGATTTTTGTCATTATATGCAGCAACAATTAGAGTTGTAGGGGTTTCGATTGAGGTCATGTGATTTGGCTCCTGTAGAAGAGTTAACTAAAATATGACCAACTCTAGCACAATGGAGACAATCACAGTACAATAGTTTCAGCCAAGGAGAGTAAGTGGTAATCTGGGCCTGTTTGACCTGCCCGCCAAATATCTCTAACGGACTCCCCAAATAACGATAACGTTCAATGACACATCTACAAATGGGAACCCTATATATTGTTGGTACTCCCATAGGGAACCTAGATGATATAACATTTCGGGCTTTGCAGACTTTAAAATCCGTGGATCTCATTGCGGCGGAAGATACCCGCCACACCGGGAAATTACTACATCACTTTCAGATTGAAACGCCCCAAATTAGCTACCATCAACATAACCAAAGCCGTCGGCTTCCTGAATTAATCGATCGCCTTAATGGTGGAAGTGCGATCGCTATAGTAACTGATGCGGGAATGCCGGGAATTTCTGACCCCGGTACCGAGTTGGTACAAGCCTGTATCGAAGCTGGTGTTCCTGTAGTTCCCATTCCTGGTGTTAGCGCCTGTTTAACCGCACTGAGTGGGTCGGGACTACCAACCGATCGCTTTGTGTTTGAAGGCTTTTTACCCGCCAAAGGTAAAGACCGCCAAAAACGCCTAGAAGCCTTGCGTTCCCAGTGTCGGACGATGATTTTATATGAGTCTCCCCACCGACTGCGACAGACTTTGAGTGATTTAATCGATATTTTGGGCGACGATCATGGTGTGGTGATCGCGCGGGAATTAACCAAACTCCATGAGGAATTTTGGCGCGGTAGCCTGAGGGGGGCGGCGGAATATTACCAAAACAGGGAAGTCCGAGGAGAATTAACTATTGCGATCGCACCAGTTACACCCACAACCCCCACCCTGTCAGAGGAAGATATCCTCGCGCAATTACAACAGTTACTACAGCAGGGACTGTCGCGATCGCAAGCCAGTCGCCAGTTAGCCGAAAATTTATCACTGTCCCGTCGCCAAATTTATCAACTCGCCCTTACCCTTGCTGACCAATAACACTAAAATGTAAAGTAACGTTAAGACAAAATCCACAAAATATCATGGTACTATTCGGATTCGGCAAGAAAAAATCTCTCCCTAAGCCAGAAGAAGCCCTTCCTGGACGCGATCGAGTCATGTCAGTTCCTGATCGCCACTATATCAATGGGAACCCCCTTAAACCCCCTTTTCCCGAAGGCATGGAACAAGCCGTTTTTGGTTTGGGCTGCTTTTGGGGCGCTGAACGGAAATTCTGGCAACAGCAGGGCGTGTTTAGCACCGCTGTAGGCTATGCGGGAGGATATACCAAAAATCCCACCTATGAAGAGGTTTGCAGCGGTATGACTGGTCATACAGAAGTGGTATTGGTGGTATTTGACCCCAAAGTTATCAGTTATACTGATTTACTCAAACTCTTCTGGGAAAGCCATAACCCCACCCAGGGAATGCGCCAGGGTAATGATACCGGAACTCAATATCGATCCGCTATTTATACCTATTCAGACGAACAACAACGCCTAGCTTTGGCTTCTCGCGATCGCTATCAACAAGCACTCTCCGCCGCGAGTTACGGTGAGATTACCACAGAAATTGCTCCCGCCCAGGAATTCTATTATGCTGAAGCCTATCATCAGCAATACCTAGGCAAAAATCCCAATGGTTATTGTGGTTTAGGTGGCACTGGTGTGGGATGTCCCGCTATGACCGAAACTTCCGTTTAATCCCCTGAATTTCCTACGGTGCGTCCGACTCAAACATCAGTCGGACGCACTATTTATTTGCCTCCCTCAATTATCCATGATTTTGATGGCCTATCCAATGGCTGATTTCCTGTTGAATATGCTTAACTTCTGCTTCCTGTAGTTGCTGTCCGATACGGTAGGTGCGACGGCGAGAAAATACAAAAAATAACGGTTCTTGAGTCACAATTTCTAAGCTGTGGTGAAAATTGCCTTCGCTATCCTGTAGACATAAAGGATTAATTTCTTGGATATAAGAAAGTTTCCCCCTCTGGCGGCGAGTGAAAGCCGAGGAATGCCAGCATATTTCATAGGTGCTACTATCAAAGTTTAGGCTAATTCTCTCGAAATATTTTTCCCCAGATGTCAGGATAGCTACTAGAAATATCAGACTGACCGGCATAGCTAAAATTAACCCAATTAATGGCAGTGCCGCGATAACTTCTAATAAAAATAGGGCGATTTTTCCGGTGGGTATCGGTAGCTTTTCCAAGATTATTAAAGTGATGATTATCGATACAAATACCCCCGACTTCACTAGAATATTCAGATTATTTAACTTTTCCTTAGTCGTGGCTACTAACCATTTAGCTGTGTGGCGCATAGGGCGAATAAATTGCAGGGAAAACCGACAGGGAATTTGAATTGTCAATTTATCATCAGTTTGGGATAAGTTGATATTTGACTCTGTGGCGGGTGCAATTAATGCCCGAAAATTGAGTTTTTGTAACTCTAATAATGCGTCATCAGCACTAGGAAAACGGTTTTCTGGTAGGGGTTCTGTCAGACATTCTAACCAGGTGATTAAACGGATATCTGTTTTGGGGGGAATGCGATCGCGAAATTTTACCCTAAAACTTTCTTGGGGAAAATCAGCCGGAGGACAACCTGTTAATAAATGTACTAACGTCATCCCTAACGCATAAAGGTCAGAAGCCGTCGTTGACTGACCGCCAAATTGTTCAATGGGTGTATAACCTAAAGTTCCCACCACCGTAAAAGTCGCGCCAGGGGTGGGAAATTGAATCTGTACCGAACCAAAATCAATTAAATATATGCGGTTATCTTCACCCCAAATTAAGTTACTTGGTTTAATGTCTCGGTGCAAAATTGGCGGCGCAAATTGATGTAAATAACTGAGAATTTCTAAAACTTCTGTCGCGATCCACAAAACTTCTGGACGACTAAAAGTGTATCCAGATTCTAGTTTTTGCTTCAGGGATACACCGGGTAAATATTCTGTGACTAAACCAAACCATAAATTCTGGTCATCAACCGAGAAATAATCCCGGTAACGCACTAGACGAGGATGGTCGAGTCGTTGGAGAACTTCTGCTTCCCTTTCTAGGAGTTTCACATCATCCCATTGCATACCATTTCCCATGGCTAATAGTTTAATTACCACGCGATCGCGCCTTTGGAGATCTCGCCCTAACCAGGTTTGGCGGACTGGGTTACTGTTTAGGGATTCCCGGAGTTGAAAGCGATCGGCTAGAATAGTCTCAGTTGATAACATTGATACATAATCTTCAAACAGGGTGCTATAACTATTCTGCCATAAATGTAGATATTTGTGCTTCCCAAATCTAGTATCATCAAGTAAACTACACCATTTGACCTGTTATAATTATCCTAGGGCGAAATTATAGTAAAATCCTTCTTAACCATTCATGCTTACCACTACAAATACAAAGGAGTTCATATCATGCTACAAGCCAAACCCAGATTTCAAAGTTTTGACGAATATTTATCTTATCATGATACTTCCGAAAAACTCTATGAATTATTTAACGGAAAACTCATAGAAATGCCCCCAGAATCAGGTTTAAATATACAAATTGCTAATCGTCTGTTTTTGGTTTTTGCTTTGATGATAGGAACAGATAGAGTCCGAGGTCAAGGATTAGAATTAGAAGTGAGAGGCGAACCCAAAAATCGTTATCCAGATTTAACCATTATTAGACCAGAACATATTGAGCAACTCTCCCAACGTAATACCATTCGCCTGTCGATGTTACCACCTTTATTAGCCATAGAAGTCGTGAGTCCTGGAGAGTTACAAAGAGACAGAGACTATGTAGCCAAAAGAATACAATATCAAGATTTATCCATTCCCGAATATTGGATAGTTGACCCCCAAACTCAAACCATCCTAGTTTTAGAAATCACCGAAACTGGCTACACAGAAATCGGAGTTT
>NZ_JBIMLI010000122.1:0-16085 GCF_051859755.1 Limnospira sp. | reverse complement strand
TATAGCCCAACAAACTCTTAAAGTAGTCGATCGCACTTTTCGGAGCTTCTACCGTTTGAGCCAGGCCCTCAAAGAGGGGACCTTTCCACAGAAAGTTAGACTCCCTGACTATCTGCCCAAAGACGGTTATTTTGTCCTGATTATGCCGAGGGTTCAAATCAAGGACGGAAAGTTTAGAGTTCCCGTGTCTCGCGACTTGGGCAACTTGCGGGGCGAAATTTGGATTCCTTTCCCGGAAAGAATCGCTCCCGATACTCTCCAGGAAGTTCGGATTCACCCTCGATATAATGCCCGTTTTTTTGAAGTCGAGTTTATTTACGAGGTGGAAGAAACTCCCGTTCCCACGGAACCCGATACGGCTCTAGCGATCGATATGGGACTGGACAATCTGGCTACTTGCGTCAATACCAACGGGGCATCCTTTATCGTGGATGGCAAAAAGCGGACGCCTCATTTTATGAGTTCCGTCGTCAACTAGGTTACAAGGCAGAACGTTATGGTTCAAAGTTGATTATTGCCGATAGATTTTATCCATCCAGTCAACTGTGTTCTAATTGCGGTTATCGTCAAAAAATGCCCCTAGTCCGTCGGACTTTTGAATGTCCAAACTGTGGCCTGAAGATTGATAGAGATTTGAACGCCAGTATAAATTTAGAAAAATCGCCTGGTTCCGACGATTACACTTGTGGACGGGGTGCTGCCGACAGTCCCGGACGAAGCAAGAAATAAACATCAAGATCCGGCTATGTCCGGTTTTGTTTAAGTTTTATAGAGCAGTAAACATGACCATAAAAGCACGAGTTGACGAACGGCGCAATCCTGAAAAAATCCTCATTGCCGATGATGAATCTGCAATTCGACGTATTTTGACAACCCGTCTGTCAATGGTCGGTTACAGTGTTGTCGCAGCAGCAGATGGTTTACAAGCTATTGAAATGTTCGATCGCGAAAGTCCAGACCTGGTAGTTTTGGATGTGATGATGCCAAGGCTTAACGGTTATGGGGTTTGTCAAAAAATTCGAGCGATTTCTGATATCCCCATCATTATGTTAACCGCCTTGGGAGATGTCGCCGATCGCATCACTGGTTTAGAATTGGGGGCTGATGATTACTTAACTAAACCCTTTTCTCCCAAAGAATTGGAAGCCCGCATTCATGCTATCCTGCGTCGGTTCAAAGATAACGCATCTTCCCATGATCTAAGTCCTGAAGTTATCCAAGTTGACACCCTCCGCATTGACACCATTAAACGACGGGTTTACAAAGGCGATAAATTGTTGCCCCTAACATATATCGAGTTTAACTTGCTCGAACTGTTGTTTAAGCGATCGGGTGAGGCGGTTTCTCGTTCGGAAATTCTGCAACAATTGTGGGGTTACACCCCCCGCCGCATTGCTGATATGCGCGTTGTTGATGTTCATGTGGCTCGCCTACGAGCTAAAATTGAGACTGATCAGCGTAACCCGGAGTATATTCTCACGGTTCGCGGTATTGGCTACTCTTCCCAGCGACTCGCAGCAGTGGAAGAAGCAATTGGCGCATAATTAATATCAATCCCCGAAAAGAAAATCAATTTGAATAAAACTTAACAATAACCCATTCTGGCCATATCATAACCAGGGTGGGCTTTAATTTCGAGAAGTGATAAGATCGAATTAGGGTGAATTGGTGAGCTAAATGCTAAGGTGGTTTGTCTGTTTCCTGCTAACTATTGCTTTGATAGTAGTCATCAGCGATGCTGACCCTTCGAGTCAGCCCAATATCAGAGCTGATATAAAACCCGGACAATATATCAAAGTTGATCAGTTTGGCTATCGTCCCCAGGATCATAAAGTCGCTGTAATTACTACTCCCGAAGTGGGTTTTAATGCCCAGGAATCGTTCTCACCAGGAACTACCTACGAAGTTTGGGATGCTAATTCTCATCAACAAGTTTATGGGGGTCAAATTCAGCCTTGGTTGGATGGTAACATTCATTATCAATCAGGCGATCGCGCTTGGTGGTTTGACTTTTCCCCGGTCAATAAACCCGGCTCCTATTATATCATAGATTCCGAAAATCAACAACGTTCTTTTGAATTTGAGATTAGGGATGATGTCTATAAACAGGTTCTGATAACTGCTATGCGTACCTTTTTTTATCAGCGTAGTGGCTTTCCTAAACAACCCCCTTATGCTGACCCTAGATGGACTGATGGTGCGGCTTTTTTAGGACCCGGACAGGATACAGAAGCTCGCTATATTTATGACCCAGATAATCCGGCTTTAGCTCGCGATATGCGTGGCGGTTGGTTTGATGCGGGAGATACTAATAAATATGTAACTTTTGCGACTCCGGTAATTCATCAACTTTTGGATGCTTACTCCCACAATCGGGAGATTTGGACTGATGATTTTAACATTCCCGAATCGGGGAATAATCTCCCAGATATTATAGATGAAATTAAGTATGAAATTGATTGGTTAAAACGGATGCAGGATGATGATGGGGGAGTGTTTATTAAACTGGGTACGATTGATCATAATAATCCAGAGCTTCCTAGTCTTGATAAACGTCCCCGTTATTATGCTCCTAAATGTTCTTCTGCTAGTATCTCGACGGCGGGAATGTTCGCCCATACGGCGTTAGTTTTTCGGGAATTTCCGCCTCTGAAGGACTATGCAGAAGACCTGCAAAATAGAGCGATCGCTGCTTGGGACTGGTTTCAATCTAACCCAAAACGGACTGATTGTGATTCCCAGACGATTAAATCTGGGGATGCAGATAGAACCGAACGGGAACAAAAAGGGACAACTGTAACGGCGGCGGTTTATTTATTACAACTGACCGGAGACACCAAATATAATCAATATATAAGTGCCAATTTAACGGAAACTCAACCCTTTAAAGATGATACTTGGTCGAGGTATAACCCCCATGAAGGGGATGCCCTATTATTATACACTAAACTAGCCAATGGCGATAAAAATATCCAACAACAAATAAGCGATCGCTTTCGGGAAATGGTGCTAAGTAATAAGGCCTCCTACGGTAATTCTGACCTCGACCCCTACCGTGCTTATATGAGCGACCCTCAATATCATTGGGGTAGTAACCTAGTGGAATCCAACTATGGTAATACCAACTACGATGTCTTGTTGTATGAGGTAGACCCAGACCACGCGGACAGCTATAAAATCCGAGCCTTAGACCATCTCCATTATCTCCACGGTGTCAACCCATTAAGCATGGTTTATTTAAGCAATATGTATGAATACGGAGCGGAAAAATCCGCTAACAAAATGTATCATCAGTGGTTCGGCGGCGGCATTTATGATCATGCTTTAAACTCTCCCAGCGGTCCGGCTCCTGGCTATTTAGTAGGGGGACCAAATCAATATTATACTGGTTCATCTAAACCCCCTGTTGGTGAGCCTCCCATGAAGGCATATTTTGATGAAAATGACCCCCGCCAAAAAGCCTGGGAAATTACGGAGCCTGCTATTTATTATCAAAGTGGCTATATCAAACTTTTGTCTAACTTTGTCAGTTCCCCTAGCCAGTAAATTCCCTCACGCCTAACCCCTCCCCATTGTTGGGAGAGGGGAGTTTAGATGTACATCAATGGGGAATGGCTATTTTAATGGAGAAAATGACGCATTCCGGTGATTACCATGACCAGACCTAATTCATTAGCGGCATTAATGGAATCTTGATCTCGCATACTGCCGCCGGGTTGAACAATAGCCTCAATACCAGCAGCAGCAGCGGTCCTTACTGAGTCATCAAAGGGGAAGAAACCATCACTAGCAAGGAATCCGCCCTTAGCATCTTCTCCGGCTAGTTCTAGGGCAATTTTAGCGGCTCCTACGCGATTCATTTGTCCGGCTCCCACCCCTAGAGTTGTGCGGTTTTTGGTGACAACGATCGCATTAGATTTAACGTGCTTGGCAATTTTCCAAGCAAACAATAACTCAGCCAATTGTGCCGAGGTAGGTTTCTTTTCGGTGACTAATTGCCAATGGTCAGGGATATCGATTTCATCATCACAGGTCTGCACCAAAAAACCCCCAGCAATTAGCTTAATAGTTTCCTTGGGACCAGAAACTAAATCGGGCAAAATCAACACCCGCAAATTAGCCTTTTTCCTGAGAATAGCCTCGGCTTCTGGTTCACAACCGGGGGCGACAATACACTCTAAAAAAGTTTTGGTCATGGCTGTAGCGGTCGCCGCATCAATGGGACGGTTGAGCGCAACAATACCCCCAAAAGCAGAAACGGAGTCCGCAGCAAAAGCCCGTTGATAAGCCTCCGATAAACTATTAGCGATCGCCGCCCCACAGGGGTTAGTATGTTTCAGAACAGCCGCCGCCGGTTCATCAGTAAACTCGCAAATAATCCGTCTAGCGGCTTCCAGGTCCACCAAGTTATTGTAACTGAGGGGTTTTCCCTGCAAAATTTTACCCGCCGACCAGCCATTAGGGACAGTTCCGGTTTGATACCAGGCGGCGGGTTGGTGGGGGTTCTCGCCGTAGCGGAGGGCTTGTATTTGGTTTCCGGCGACAGTGTAGGTGGTGGGGAGGGGATTAGTTTCGGTGGTGTTTTGATGTTCTAAATAATTAGCGATCGCCCGATCATAAGCCCCAGTATGACGGAAGGCTTGTAAAGCGCAGCCTTGACGAAATTCTAAACTCGGTTCGCCGCTGCTGTTTCGCATTTCTTGGAGATAGTCCCCATATTGGTTAGGGTGACAAAGGACGGTCAAATGGGCGAAATTTTTAGCAGAAGCCCGCAGTAAGGTAGGGCCACCGATATCAATTTGTTCGATCGCCTCTGGTAGGGTAACGTTTTCGGATGCAATAGTTTGTTCAAACGGGTACAGATTAACCACTACCAGGTCAATAGGGCGGATCTCATGCTGTTGTAATTGTTCCACGTCCTGGGGAATATCCCGACGCGCGAGGATACCGCCATGAATGCGAGGATGCAGGGTTTTGACTCGTCCCCCCAGAATTTCAGGAAATCCGGTATAGTCAGAAACCTTAGTCACAGGTAGTCCCGCCTCTTGGATAGCTTTAGCAGTTCCCCCACTACTAATCAGGTCAAAGCCAAATTCTTCCACAAGCGATCGGGCTAAGTCAATCAGTCCAGTTTTGTCAGATACACTTAATAGGGCTAAACGGGCCATTTTTCCAAGATTTACAAAGCAACTTCCCTATCTTAAAGTCAACAGACCATTCCAGTTCAAGAAACTATAGCCAATTGATTAGCCAATTATCGGCAATTTCTACAGAGTAACCACGAGATTAAATTAAGATTACACTAAGATCACATTAACTCATAGAATCGATGTCTTGAGGTTGGGGTGGGTTTTCGTATCCTGCATCTGGCGGTAAACTATCTCTATGAGTAGCTTCTACAGCAAGACGATCGCAAATTTCATTTTCGCGATCGCCTGCATGACCCTTAACCCAGACAAACCGGACTTGATGTTCCTCGCACAAACCTAATAATTGCGCCCACAAATCGGGATTTTTCGCCCATTCCTTCTGATTACGTCGCCATCCATTCTTTTGCCAACGTTTAGCCCATCCCAGGGTCATAGCATCTACGAGATATTTAGAATCACTATAGAGGGTCACAGAACAGGGAAATTTGAGGGCTCGTAAGGCGGCGATCGCTGCCATCATTTCCATGCGGTTATTAGTAGTTAGTCGGAAGCCTCCCGATATTTCCTTCCGGTGACTACCACACATCAACACAGCCCCATATCCTCCCTTCCCAGGGTTCCCGCTACAGGCTCCGTCCGTATAAATTGTCACCTTAGTTATGCCCATATTCATAATAATTGATTATATAATTTATTCCATCATAAATCATATCATTGTCGGTTTGGTCAGTTCACAATTTATCTAAACCATATCTAAAATATGTATGATTAATCGCTCTGTATAATCTTCCCTGCCCTATTCCATATTTTATCAGTGTTAATCAATCAATACTCACGGGTAGAAATAAAAAAACAAGGGTACAAACAATGTTGCACCCTTGCCGATTAAGACGGTAGGGTGCGTCAGACCGCGAGAATGTTGATGATGAAATGCTGACAAACTCTTCTGACTGACGCACCTAGGTAATTAATTAACCAAGAAGTTCCTTAGCTTTCGCCACCACATTATCAACGGTGAAGCCAAATTTCTCCAATACCACACCGCCAGGAGCAGACGCGCCGAAGGTGTCAATACTGATAGTAGCACCTTCATCAGTCACATAGCGGCACCAGCCAAAGCTAACACCGGCTTCCACCGCCAAACGCTTCTTAACAGAGGCAGGGAAAACGGACTCCTTGTAAGCAGCATCCTGCTTCTCAAACAGTTCCCAACTAGGCATAGAAACCACGCGGACTTTTTTACCCTCTTCCCGGAGTTTAACCGCCGCATCAACACAGAGGTAAGTTTCTCCACCAGTACCAATCAGAATAATATCAGGGGTACCATCACTGTTATCACTAAGGACATAAGCACCCTTAGCCACATTGTCGATGGAACTACCTTCCAGGTTAGGCAGATTTTGGCGAGAGAATGCCATCAAAGTGGGATAGTGACGGTTTTCGATCGCCACCTTATAGGCTCCAGAAGTCTCATTACCATCAGCGGGACGAATGACAGTCAAATCAGGAATCAACCGCAGAGAAGCGATATGTTCAACGGGTTGGTGAGTCGGACCATCTTCACCCAAAGCAATAGAATCATGAGTCATCACCCACAGCACGGGAGCTTCCGACAGAGCCGACAAACGGATAGAATTACGCATATAATCGGTAAACACCAGGAAGGTCGCGCCATAGGGAATCAGACCCGAACGGTGCAGAGCGATACCATTACAAATGGCTCCCATAGCGTGTTCACGCACCCCAAAGCGGAGGTTACGATTTTGGTATTGACCCTTTTGGAAATCTCCCAAACCTTTGAGTAAAGTCTTATTAGAGGGAGCCAAATCAGCAGAACCGCCAACCAATTCAGGAAGGACTCCAGCGATCGCATTTAGAGTCACACCGGACTGGTTACGGGTTGCATCAGCCTTAGTTTCCGGGGTATAGGTAGGCAGAGATTTTTCCCATCCTTCGGGAAGTTTCCCACTCAGCAAGCGTTCGAGAGTCGCCGCCTCTTCAGGATACTTAGATTTGTAGGTTTCCAAAGTGGCTTTCCACTCATCCTCATAATTCGCACCCCGCTCGACTGCTTTGCGGAAATGCTTAATTGCATCATCAGGAATCACAAATTCAGGATAACTCCAACCCAGATGATCGCGGGTAGCCTGTACTTCTGCTTTACCCAAAGCGGCACCATGAACGTCATGGCTGTTAGCTTTGTTAGGAGAACCAAAACCGATGGTGGTGGTAACTTTAATCAAGGAAGGCTGATCAGTGACGGCCTTAGCTTTTTCAATGGCAGTGGCGATCGCCTCCAAATCTGTATTACCATCAGCAACGTGCTGAACGTGCCAGCCATAGGCTTCAAAGCGCTTGGCTACATCTTCTGTGAAAGATATATCCGTAGAGCCATCAATGGAAATATGGTTATCATCATAGAAGGCGATCAGCTTACCGAGGCCCCAGTGTCCCGCCAAAGAACAGGCTTCTCCAGAAATACCCTCCATGTTGCAGCCATCGCCTAGGATGACATAGGTATAGTGGTCTACCACAGTACAATCAGGCTTGTTAAAACGCGCAGCCAGATGAGCCTCAGCCAAAGCCAGACCCACAGCGTTAGCAATACCTTGTCCTAGGGGTCCGGTAGTTACTTCCACCCCTTCGGTGACGTGGTTTTCTGGGTGTCCTGGAGTTTTCGACCCCCACTGACGAAATTGTTTAATATCATCGATGCCGACGCTATCATAGCCCGTCAGATGCAGAAGGGCATAATGTAGCATACAGCCATGACCGGCGGATAGCACAAAGCGATCGCGGTTAAACCATTTAGGGTTTTTGGGGTTATAACGCATAAAGCGATCCCAGAGTACAAAAGCCATCGGGGCCGCACCCATAGGAAGTCCGGGGTGGCCTGAGTTCGCTTTCTCTACTGCGTCAATAGCTAAAAAACGAATTGAGTTAATGCAGAGTTGTTCAAGTGATTGAGTTGCAACAGCCATAGTTGTATTTTTCTATATAATCGCTCTAAAGTGTGAGTGCCGGAGTAGAGAAACCAGATGATAATGGTTCTATTTTCAGAATGGCTCTGGAATCGCCCTCAGACTACATCTGAGATCATCTCATTTTGAGGGACTATCAGGCAAGGGACTTTCTAGTGAATTACCCGACGCTGAATCGAAGATTACAGCCCGGGCTTCCTACCCACCAAACCAGGAGATAGCAGTTTTTACTCTACTATTGGGTCTTACGGTTTGGCGATCGGCTTTCCCCCACGTCCCACAGGTCATCAACATGGAAGTACAAATGCTGGTGTTTGTGTTTAGCTTGGTTGTCGCTATTTACTGCCATGTCGGGTGCATCTATCATACCATCAAGGATGTATCTCATACCATCAACGATGTATCTATCAATTTTGGGGACATCGTAGCTGACCCTATCGGCGTGGCGGCGCGGCTTGTCGGGGGGGGGGTGGTATTTACTCAGCCAAACGGCCAGCGGACCCTACCAGTCTACCCTGGACACATCCCGGAGCGATCGCCACTTGCCATTGTGGTAATTTCCATAGATATTGTCGGAGAGTCTCGGTCAAAACTGGTAATCGGTTAAATTATTAAACAGAAATCATGGCTTTATATCTGGATTCTGCTATTCTGTCGGAAGCTGAAGCAGCTAGTCAATGGGGGTGGGTGAAAGGAGTCACCACTAATCCCACTTTACTGGCTAAAAGTGACCTATCCCCAGAGGCAACTTTAAAAGGACTTAAACAACTGTTCCGGGGGGAGATTTACTATCAGTTAACTGCCTTAGATTTTGAGAATATGCTGGAGGAGGCTTGGGCAGCTTATAATATTTTGGGAGAACAAACAGTTTTAAAAGTTCCAGCCACTAGCTTAGGCTTTCAAGTAGTGGCTCATCTATCGCCTAAAATTGCCTGTTCTGTGACGGGGATTTATAGTGCATATCAAGCGGCTGTCGCCCAAGAAGCGGGGGCAAAATATGCGATCGCTTATGTCAACCGCGCCACCAGATTTTTAGGAGATGGAATCACCCTAGTTAAAGATATGGCTGAAATTCTCGCCGGAAGTGAAACCAAAATTCTCGCCGCCAGCATCAAGTCCCCAGAGGAAGCCGTCGCCACTCTCAAAGCTGGTGCTTATCACCTCACCCTACCCTTGGATATTCTGCAATCTTTAACCACCCATGAACTCTCCAATAAAACTGTACAAGAATTTCACCAAAATGGTCGTGGTTTACTCAGTTAATCGGCTAGGGTACAGCCCTCACCCAGAGGGCGTTACATTATCTTCGGTTAGCGTGAGATACTCCTACTGTACCGCAAAAATTATCGGCAGAAAATTGAGGATTATTAACCCCCAAACCCGATAAATCACTAGATATTAAAGCCGTGTCAACTGACTCGTTAGCCGACCATTTGGGAAAGTCACCTTTTTGATAGGTAGCAATTTGTTCTGGGGTGAGTAAATCCATAAAATCCGCCAATTCTCGATAGGTGATACATTTAACTTCTGGCTGACCACAAACGGCTTCAGCAAAGCGAAACATAGCATTCCAATAAGCGCCATTATTCCAGGCGGAAAAATGATGACCGATGTGAATAGGGGCGCGATTTCCTGTATAGTTAGCTTGAAAATAGTTTAGATAGGTTTGGAAAGTATCTTCTTCGTAGAATTGAGCATTAGCAGGGTTAGGCTTGGCTTGAGAATGAGCATAATAAAAATTATAGTCCATTGACAAGACATTTTTACGGGTTTTAGCGGTAGTTAAACTAGCGAGGGGGAAATTCCAGATGCCGTTTTGTTTTTGTGGCCAGTAGTTAGATTGAGCGACTTTACTGGTATCATAACGAAAACCTTTTTTTTGTAGGGTTTGATATAAACCAGGACCCTGACCCAATTCGGGGGCGCGAAATCCTTGAATGGCGGTTTTGTCAAAGGCGAGACTACCTTCTAGGTTATTAATTTGGTGGGATTGAAAAATAAACTTATCAAAATAGTTAAATTCTCGCGTCCAGTCCGCCTCAGTCCAGCGACTACCATTAAAATGACCTACTGCATGGGAGGCAATTTCATGACCTTCTTGATAGGCTAAATTTAGCTGTTCTAGGCGTTGTTTAACTTCTGGTGGGGTTCCTCCCCAACCGATCGCCGAATGACCGACCCGGTGACCGCCAGGTGGTTGATAAAGTTGGCGATCGCCAGTATTGACAAAATAGACAGCACTGATAAAATAAGTAAAGCGGAGGGGGATATTTTGAGCAGCCTTATCTTTAGCAAAGTGGCGAGATTTTTTCCATGCTTCCAGGGAACGGGAACCGTCAAAAGCCAGCAAGACAAATTGAGGAGGGCGACTAGGGAGATTAATCAAGCCTGCTTGACGAATTAAACTTAATAAAAAATGTGAATCCCAACGATTAGATAAGCAGGAATTACCGCCGCCTTCTTGTTGACAAGCAGTAATTAAATCTTGAGGAAACGGCCCCAATGAGTCATTGGCTTCCATACAATAACCAGTAATGGCGTTAAGATGAGAACCATAGGGACAGATATTATTTCCGTATGCTTGGCGAAATAATGTTTCTGACCATTGGTGATTAAAACAGGCGGAACCGCCGCCCCATTGGAGGCATTTATTAATCATGTTTTGGGTGATAGGTCCGGCAGCCATCTCACCATTAGAGCAGAAAAAGCCGCCCTGCTGATTAACGGTTTTTAGTTCCCATTTAACTGGGGTTTCTGGGTTGTTATGGGGTACAGTTGATGGGGATATAGGGGATAAATCAGATGATAAATTATTGACATTGTGGCAGGCAGTCAGGACAAATAAGAGGCTAAAACCGGATAAAGTTTTGGGAAACAGAGGGGTAAACATAACGCAATTGAATCTCACCTTCAAGAAAAAAACCGGATTTCCGATAGCCATGTATAAGAAACCCGGTTAAATTTGTTTCGACAAATTGTAGATTTTGACAACCCCATTAGGCTTCCAACTGGAGATATTCAGGGGTTTTCAAAGGACGGGTGTAGCAGTCATGTTGATAGTTAAGCATGAAACCATTAAGGGTATTGAGTAGGTCTTCGCGTCTGAGTAAGTGTTCAATGCGGTAGAGTGGTTCTCCTTGATTAAAGAGAATTAGGGTAGGTAGATTCTGAAGTCGATAGGTACTGGCCAGCTTTAAATTCTGGTCAGCATTAATACCAAATACCTGAACCTGACCTGTCCACTGTGTCTGGAACTGTTCCAATTGTGGGACAATAAGTTTGCACAGGCCGCACCAGGGAGCCCAGAAGTGAACGAGAATAGGTGTAGAAGCACTCAAGACCTCTTTGGAAAATTGCTGCTCACTGACCGATAAAAGCATGATGGCTCTAAATTTTATTAACGAACATTTTATATCTCTGGGATCATGCTACCAGCCTACGTTACCTGTGACACGAATTAATAGTGGATGAGCTTTCCAAAGTAGGATAATGAAAACCCCAACCCCCAGATAAGCGGGACGGAGGAATTCCTGTATAACGAGGGTTTGCCGTCCCTGGATAATTGCCAAAAAGGGAATTACGGAGGTTTGGGATTTGAGGGTTTCAAAGGATTCGCCAAAACGGGCTTGTAAACGCCGATCGCCGTGCCAGACTCCAAAAAGGTGATGTAAAACCAAACCAATGGAGGTGACGAGGGTAAAGGTGGTACCAATCCAGAGAGTATGGGCAATACACCAGATCACCTGTCCGACCATTTGGGGATGTCGGGTAATACGGATAATGCCAGTTTGATGAAGATGGACTTCTGGTTTAGCGATCGCAGCAATTTCCAGTAGATTGAAAGTAGAGGGGTATAAAAACAGAAAGGAGATAGCCGAGAGGACCCAAACGATAGGTTTAACGGCGGGTACACCCTGAACTTGCCAGAGTTGTAGGCCATCATAGCGGTGATTAAAGAAATAGATAATCAAGACCACAGCCAGGGATAAACTGACGAGGGCGAAAAAAATGCGATACAACCGGGGACCGATGACCTGTTCGACAACAGGGCGGAGGGCGGCTAGACCACTATGGGCGATCGCAAAGCATAGAAGTAGCCCCACCATAACAAAATGGCTAAGACTGAGCCATTGATCAGACATTTTGACCTCTTCAACGGATAATAAAGTTAGCTCCAATACAGATCATCTCGCAGTATGCTCAAAGAAGACGATCCTCAGCTACCTAATTCTCGGATCTTTTGTCTGCCGATGAGGTTAACACCATGTCCGATCTTCCATTCACTTTAGATCAGTTACGCATTTTGCAAGCGATCGCTTCCGAGGGAAGTTTCAAGCGAGCCGCCGATCGCCTATATGTATCCCAACCTGCGGTCAGCTTGCAAGTGCAGAACCTGGAACGCCAATTAAATGTACCCTTATTTGATCGGGGAGGTCGTCGCGCCCAACTGACAGAAGCGGGTCATCTATTATTGAGTTATGGGGAAAAAGTGCTTTCCCTGTGTCAGGAAACCTGTCGTGCGCTAGAAGACTTACAAAACCTGCAAGGAGGAACCCTAATTGTCGGTGCTTCCCAAACTACGGGAACCTATTTGCTACCTCGGATGATTGGGATGTTTCGCTCCAAATATCCCGAAGTAGCGGTACAACTTCATGTTCACTCTACCCGTCGCACGGCTTGGAGTGTGGTGAATGGACAAATTGATTTAGCGATCGTCGGGGGGGAGATCTCCCCGGAATTGGCGCAATCATTAGAGGTAATTCCTTTCGCAGAAGATGAACTAGCTCTAATTATGTCGGTTTCCCATCCCCTCGCGACACAGGAAATTATCGAACATGATGATTTATACGAGTTGAAGTTTATCAGCCTTGATGCTCAATCGACTATCCGCAAAGTGATTGACCAGGTATTGAGTCGGTCTGGGATTGATACCAGTCGCCTCAAAATCGAAATGGAACTAAGTTCTATTGAAGCGATCAAAAATGCGGTGCAGTCTGGTTTGGGGGTGGCCTTTGTTTCCACATCCGCCATTGAGAAAGAGTTACAAATGGGAGTATTGCAAATTCCTAAAATTGATCGAGTCACCATCACACGGATGTTATCAGTGATTTATAACCCTAATCGCTATAGATCAAAAGCAGCATCTGCATTCATGCAGGAGATTTTACCCAATTTCTCTAGTACACAACTCCCACCGGAAAACTTAGAGATTTCTGTTGTGGAGGTTAACGAAGCGACCTCAGAACAGATGCCCTTGTAGTCTGTAGTGGGGGGTTCGACTTCCAACACACTAGCACATCGAATAGCACTTTTATTTACTGATGTCAGACGTTCCGTTTACCCTGGATCAATTACGAATTCTCAAGGCGATCGCCTCTGAAGGGAGTTTTAAAAGAGCCGCCGATAGTCTCTATGTCTCCCAACCTGCGATCAGCCTACAAGTACAGAATTTAGAGCGACAATTAAATGTTCCCCTGTTCGATCGCGCTGGTCGTCGCGCTAAACTTACCGAAGCCGGACATTTACTGATTAGTTATGGGGAAAAGATACTTTCCCTATGTCAAGAAACCTGTCGTGCGATCGAAGACTTACAAAACCTACAAGGGGGAACCCTAATTGTCGGTGCTTCCCAGACTACCGGAACCTATCTCCTACCGGGGATGATTGGGATGTTTCGGCAAAAATACCCAGATGTGGCCGTGCAACTTCATGTCCACTCTACCCGTCGCACCGCTTGGAGTGTTGCTAACGGACAAATTGACTTAGCCATCATTGGGGGAAAGATCCCGCCGGAATTGCAGGACTGTCTCAAGGTTCAGCCTTATATTGAGGATGAACTAGCCCTGGTTTTACCTGTATTTCACCCCTTGGCTGAAAAAGACTTTATTCAAAAGGAAGACCTGTATAACCTAAAGTTTATCGCCCTAGATGCTCAATCGACTATTCGCAAGGTGATTGATCAAGTCCTCAGTCGCTATGATATTGATCCGCGTCGCTTACGGATAGAAATGGAACTTAACTCCATTGAGGCTATTAAAAATACTGTACAAGCCGGACTGGGAGCCGCTTTTGTTTCTACCTCGGCTATTGAAAAAGAGATCCAAATGGGGATGCTGCATCGGGCTACCATTGATTCAGTAACGGTTAAACGGATGTTATCAGTAATTGTTAATCCTAATCGCTATCAATCCAAAGCCGCCGAAGCCTTCAGCCGTGAGATCTTACCCCTATTTTCTCATTCTGATCCGCAGATTAATTGACCATCAGGTGCATTTTTGCCAAAATCCTAGGGTAGCCGCACTTTTTTAGTGAAAATAAACTCAGGCGATAAGCCCAACCTAACTTCCGATGAAAATCTACTGTACTCGCCCCGGTTGTCCCAAGCCAGAAAACTTATATCCTGACCTTGATGATCATGCCAACCTCAAAACAGTACAACAGAAGTATTGTATCACCTGCGGTATGCCCCTGATTTTAGATGGGCGCTACCTCACGGAACGTCTATTGGGTCAGGGGGGGTTTGGGGCGGCGTTTTTGGCGCGCGATCGCCGATCGCCAAGTTTACGCACCTGTGTTGTTAAGCAGTTTCTCCCCGCCGGAGACTTGGACCCCCAACAATTAGCGATCGCCCAAGGATTATTTGAACGGGAAGCCCAGGTTCTCGATCGCCTCGGACACCAACATCCTCAAATCCCCAATTTGTTAGCCTATTTTCCCCTGGAAGCAACAGGTTGGCAAACTCGCACCCCTCAGCAATTTTTCTATCTAGTTCAAGAATATATCGACGGTCAGAACCTGGAACAGGAACTATCAAGCCGGGGTCCGTTTTCGGAAACGGAAGTGCTGGAAGTAATGCGGGAAATTCTGAATATCCTGGAATTTGTCCACGGGGAAGATGTCATCCACCGCGATATTAAGCCCTCTAATATTATGCGCGATCGCTCTGGCACTCTCCATTTGCTCGATTTTGGCGCGGTTAAGGAAGTCACCCAAGCACCAGGAAATAAATCCACCGGAATCTATTCTGCCGGATTTGCTCCCCCAGAACAAATGCGAGGTCGCAGTGTATATCCATCTACCGATTTATATGCTTTGGCGGTCACAGCAATTATGTTATTAACAGCCAAAGACCCTGAAGATTTGTTTGATAACTACAGCAATGCTTGGATTTGGAAAGATCAGGTGACAATTTCTGATTCCCTGGCTAATATTCTTGACCGGATGTTACAACCTACCCCTAGCGATCGCTTTGGAGCCGCTACCGAGGTATTAACAGCCCTCAATGCCATGATATCGCCGCCACCGCCACCGCCACCTCCTCCCGTAGTTCCTGCGCCTTCTGTAACTCCTCAAAGCGCCCCAGTGTCCGCACCAGTAGCTACTCAAATTCAACCGCCAACCCCCACCCTCAGGCGGCCTTTTTCCATCCTGGAAATTCTAGCCTCAGCAGCATTTACCGGCTTTGAGGGGGGATTACTGGTGATGGTGTTGTGGTCGTTGTTAGATACAATACCTTTGATTTTGGGGATTGCTGGCTTCCTGTTAGCGGGGTTACTATTAGCTCAAGTGCGCCGTTGGGTAGAAAAATGGGATCTGCTGATTATTGCTGGGATATCTTTTGCGATCATTTTTTGGGTTGGCACTGGACCCGGTAATCTTGAAGTTACCCAGGTCATCATTTTACCAATATTGACAGCACTATCAGCCGTCGCCGTAACTGCCCTATTTCGTCTAATTTACGGGATTCTCAAACGGCTCATTTCTTGAGTTGAACTACAACAAAAACGGGATTGGAGCCAGAATTTAATCCAAGATTTGCTTGACATCTTATGACAATAAGGTACAATACCCCCAAAGATTCGCAACTCAATAATGAGTATACGGTCAAACCCCAGACCATGCCAAATTTCCCTGACGACATACTCATCAAGTTGGATTCTTCATGGTAAAATCC
>NZ_JBIMLI010000121.1:0-16168 GCF_051859755.1 Limnospira sp. | reverse complement strand
TGTTACCTTAACGGGTAATAGTGCTATCGTTGCATTGTCCGGGAACAACCGGAAAAATGTCGCGTAAATGTATCAGACCCAACAGGTGGTAAAATCGGAAAGCTAACAGACCCAAGACTGTCCCCTAGGGGCCAAATGTATCAGTGTGTGAATTTAATTGCTGTGGGAACCTATGGATTTTTCTAATCTAGCAGCCCAGTTGAATGCTGGGGCGATTTTACCAGAAAGTATTGTATTGATCACTTTGATGGTGGTCTTGATCGGTGATTTAATTGTAGGGCGGACAGCATCTGCTAAATGGACACCATATGCCGCCATTGGTGGGTTGCTGCTGTCTATCGTGGCTTTATACTCCCAATGGGATAATACCAACACCCTAGCGTTTTTGGGGAGTTTTAATGCTGATCCTCTGAGTATAGTATTCCGGGGAATTATTGCCCTGTCGGCCGCGGTGACAATTTTGATGTCCGTTAGCTATATTGAACAAACGGGAACCGCTTTAGCAGAATTTATTTGTATTTTGCTGACAGCGACTCTGGGGGGGATGTTCCTGTCTGGGGCTAATGAGTTGGTGATGATCTTCGTCTCCCTGGAAACCCTCAGTATTTCCTCTTATATGCTGACAGGATACGCTAAACGAGACCCTCGGTCTAATGAGGCGGCGCTGAAATATCTGCTAATTGGGGCAGCTAGTGCGGCCGTGTTCCTGTATGGTTTATCGTTGCTGTATGGTTTATCTGGCGGTGAAACTAACCTAAATGCGATCGCCCAAGCCATTACTAATAATGGAGTAGGTGAATCTCTGGGGCTGGTAATTGCTTTAGTATTTGTAATTGCGGGAATTTCCTTTAAAATCTCGGCGGTTCCTTTCCACCAGTGGACTCCTGATGTGTATGAAGGTTCACCAACTCCTGTGGTGGCATTTCTATCGGTGGGGTCTAAGGCTGCCGGGTTTGCTTTAGCAATTCGTCTGTTATTAAATGCTTTCCCTGTATTGTCCGAACAGTGGCACTTTGTGTTTACCGCCCTAGCCATCCTGAGTATGATCTTAGGAAATGTGGTCGCCCTAGCCCAAACCAGCATGAAACGGATGTTGGCTTATTCTTCCATCGCCCAGGCTGGGTTTGTCATGATTGGGTTAATTGCCGGAACTGATGCGGGTTATTCCAGCATGGTATTTTACCTGTTGATTTACCTGTTTATGAACTTGGGCGGTTTTACCTGCGTGATTCTGTTCTCTCTGCGGACAGGTACAGACCAAATTAGTGAATATAGCGGTTTGTATCAAAAAGACCCCCTACTAACTTTGGGGTTGAGTATTTGTCTGTTGTCTTTGGGTGGTATTCCTCCCCTGGCTGGATTTTTTGGGAAAATTTATCTATTCTGGGCTGGTTGGCAAGCGGGGTTATATGCCCTGGTTTTACTGGGTTTAGTTACCAGTGTGGTTTCGATTTACTACTACATTCGGGTAGTGAAAATGATGGTGGTTAAGGAACCTCACGAAATGTCTGATGTGGTGAAAAATTATCCGCCAATTCGCTGGAATTTGCCGGGGATGCGTCCCTTACAGGTGGGTTTGGTTTTGTCGGTAATTGTCACCTCTCTGGCGGGGATTTTATCTAATCCTTTGTTTACCCTGGCTAATGATTCTGTGAGCCGTAGTCCCCTATTCCAACAGGCGGCTATTTCTCAGGCGGAAACTGTGGCAACTATTGATGTGATTTCTAGTCCGGCAATACTCGCTAAGGATTAGTGATTACCTGGTTTAGGGGCGGGTGATATCGACAGCTTTTTAGTGGGTCGCCAATCTGGCTAAACTCGCCCCAAATCATAGTAGTTGGCAGTAATTACCCCCGTTGGGCGATCGCATAATATCTCCACGGGGCGGGGTATCCTTCCATGGTTTCCTGGGGGTTTTCGGGGTTGAGAAACTCCTGTAAACTGTCGATATTAGCCCAGGGAGTCCGGCGTTGTTCTTCTACTGATAAAGGTGAGGCGAAAATACAGCGAACTTTAGTAAATCCTGCCCTAATCATCCAGGTTTCTAAACAGGACTGGGTGGGGAGAAACCAAATTCCTTTGGCGTTGGCGTAACGTTGGCGAGGGGTGAGGGCGATCGCTTTTTCTCCGGGGATACCCTGACAGTCGATGATGATTTCTCCTTTTGGGGCTAGGGCTTGCCGCATTTTTCGCAATAAACCAATGGGGTCGGTGTGGTGATAGAGAATACCTAAGCAGAAAATGGTATCGAAAAATTGGGGATAATAATCTATATGTTCGACTCCTAATAATTCAAAATGTAGGTTTTCCTGACGGACTAGGTTTTGCATTAGTTGGAAGTTCCAAAAGTGTTTGGCGTAGGGTTCAAAGCCAATTACACAATCGGGTTGCTGGTCTGCCATGCGAAACATATAATAACCATTATGGCAGCCAATATCTGCTACTTTTCGCTGTGTGAGGGGCTGAATATGGGGGGTAATTCTTTCCCATTTTAAATGCGATCGCCATTCCGCATCTATCAGCGTTCCAAATAATTCAAAAGGTCCTTTTTTCCAGGGGCAGAAAGTCTTTAATGTCGCCTCAAACCGCTGTTGCTGGTCTGGGGAAAGTTCCCCCAAGCGTCCGATTTTCACCACCGAACCCGAAAAATCAAACCATTGGGTTTGGATATCCTCAACTGCTTCTACTGCTTCTCTATACCGCTTGATTTTATCATCAAATAACCGAGGATAAGCCCATTGGCGCTGTTGCTGAATCCCATCACGGTTAATGTCGATATCATAGGCGGCTAAATAATCATCAGCATGGTACATATAATAATCCTGATTATCTGTCAAGTTTTTATCAATAATTAGGGAAGGTTTATTTGGGGTTATTTTAGAGCAATAAATGAGGTAAAATTGTGAAACTTTAACAAAGAATCAACAGCCGCAAAGCCACTGTCATGCAGCATGGCTACCTGTTGCATTTGAGTGAGGGGAATTAAGACATTTTCTAGGGCTTCCTTTTTGCGTTCAATCTCATTTTGAGCATAGCCATTTCGGGTTTTAAAGGCTTCATAATGGCGGGTCATGGTTTCCTGGAATTGGGGATAAGGCGATCGTAATTTTTCACTCAGGAATAATAAACCACCCGGAACTAACCCTTCATAAACCGCATTTAAAACCTGTTGTCTCTGGTGAACTGGCAGAAATTGTAGAGTATAATTCATCACCACAATACTACTATTTTCAAAACTACTATTTTCCGCACTTTGACAGATTAACTCTATGTCGTGGATGTCTTCTAAACCTGATAACTTTTCTTTAGCTTTCGCTAACATGGGTTCCGAGTTGTCAATACCAACTAGGGTAGCAGGTGTTTTTAAAAATCGCCCCAGTAACTCTAAAAACGTCCCCGTTGAACAACCCACATCAATAATTTTAGTACCAGGTTGATAATAGGCTTTCGTCCATTGTACCGCACAGGCGACCACTTCTTTATATAGGGGAACCGAACGGGAAACCATATCATCAAAAACCCGCACCACATCTTCATTAAAAGTAAAAGGTTTTGGCCAGGTTTCCTGTTCAAATAGTTGGTCTTTGTCGGAACTTAGATAAAGTTCTGTATCCCAGAAATTAGTCATAATTTAATTTTCCATATCGGGTCATACAATCATATTTTACAACCAACCTGCCTCCCCAACATCAATAATGACGGTAACAGACATTACTGATAATTTTTGCAATTTATAAATTTGATAATATCATGTAATAGTTCAACCATCAAATACCCAGATGAATATTATGTTTTTGGCTAAAGGTTTAGTTATTGGCTTCTCCATTGCTGCGCCAGTTGGACCCATTGGAATTTTATGTATTAGGAGGTCTCTTACTCAAGGTAAAATAGTTGGCTTATTATCTGGTTTGGGCGCGGCTACTGCTGATGCAATTTATGGCTTTATGGCTGGCTTTGGACTCACCGCAATTTCTAGTTTACTCCTCGGTCAACAAACATTATTAAGAATATTGGGCGGTTTATTTTTATGCTATTTGGGCTTAAAAATTTTTCGGGATAAACCAGCTAATGAGTCTGCTCAAATTAACCATAAACTCGGTGCTTATGCTTCCACATTTTTGTTAACTCTCACTAATCCCATGACGATTTTAGGGTTTATTGGTATTTTTTCGGGTTTGGGTTTAGGGGAAGCCAATAACTATTTTGATGCCACTTTGTTAGTGTTAGGAGTCTTTTTTGGTTCCGCCCTCTGGTGGTTACTCTTGGTGGGGTTCATTGAATTATTTCGCGATCGCTTAAATTCTACTATTTTTCAATGGGTTAATCGAGTGTCTGGGCTAATAATTATCAGTTTTGGCATCTTAGCCATTGCTACAGTTATATGGCAATAAAACCGCCCTAGCTGGCGCACCCTCTGACCCGATAATTTTTAAAGGTAGACAAATTAACTGATATTCTCCCGGTGCAATTTCAGCTAAATTAATGCCTTCTAAAATAACCACTCCTGCAGTCAATAAGATTTCATGGGTTAAGGGACTATCATTAAACCTTTGAACTGAAAGATAGTCAACACCGACTAATTGAATACCAGCATCAACTACCCATTGGGCTGCATCAGCAGTTAAGGCAACATAATCTTGTTTAAATTCCGATATTCCTCGCTCCCAAAGCTGAGAATTGGCAGTTTTAAACAAGAGTCTTTCCGTGTCTTTGGGGATGTTTAATTGATTTAATAAATTAGCAGTAATTGCGGTAACATCAGCCACGGAAATTACTAAAGCCCGCCCGATTAACGTCTCTAATGATAGTTGTTCAACAGTAGGACCACCATCAATAAAATGAGAGGGGGCATCTACATGGGTTCCCACATGAACGCTGCTTGCCATTTTAGAAACATTTACCCCATGTTGGTCAATGGTTTTGGTAGACTCAAGTTGAAAGTTTAAACCTCCTGGCCAAGTAGGTAGTTGGGAGTGTAGACCAACGGAAATATCGAGTATTTTTACCATGTTGATAACTCCATTAATTGACAACTGCTATCTAATTATAGCATGATTTATCCTACTATTCATCTGATGACAATTCGAGCCTTTAATATTTTAAATAAAAATCACGAATTAAGGCGATAAATTCATCACTGTAAATGTGTCGATCTTTTTCAATTATCAAGGTGTGTGTCTGACAGGTTTTTGGAGTTTTTCCTAATTCCATAATTATGCGTTTCACGGAATGTGTAGCTGTGGGTTTGATTAACAATTGACGATCGCAATATAATCCGAAAGTGGCGGCGATTTCTTGAAACTTGATGGCGGCTGCTGTGGGATAAATTATTGCCAGTTTCCCGGTGGGTTTTAATAATTTGGTAGTTACTTGTAAGATATCTATCTGGGAGAGGCTGTCGCTATGTTTG
Organism: Limnospira sp.; assembly: GCF_051859755.1. Lineage (NCBI taxonomy): Bacteria > Bacillati > Cyanobacteriota > Cyanophyceae > Oscillatoriales > Sirenicapillariaceae > Limnospira > Limnospira sp. The sequence continues at coordinate 10,758 of NZ_JBIMLI010000121.1, read as the reverse complement.
GCGAGGGCTATTTGATGATTATCTGGTTTATAAGCATTGGCAAAAAAGGGGGGATTAGAAATGATTAAATCGTATTGTATATCACAGAAATCCGCATATTTTTGGATAGAATTATGATATATTTTTAGACGCGATCGCCACGGGGAATTAGCTATATTTTCACTGGCTTGTATATAAGCATCTTTATCAATTTCTACTGCCTCAATTTCCGCCGGGGAACGTTGGGCTAAGATTAAAGCAATTAATCCGCTTCCCGTCCCAATATCTAAGATATTATCGACAGATTTTATATCTGTCCAGGTTCCTAATATTACCCCGTCTGTGCCGACTTTCATCCCACAGCGATCCTGAAAAATAGTAAACTGTTTAAACTGAAATTTATTGCTGACCATACCTAGGATTAATTGCGTAAAATTAAACTACCTGGGGTAACTTTTTTAATCCAGTTGGTGATGATAATTTGGTCACGATCGCCTTTTGTGATTGGGTATCCTTGGAGATTCTTAAATGTCACAGTTTCAGGAATATTAACTTTTTCTCCGGTGGGAATTACCACTTGATTAATTTCGGAGATATCAAAAGGACGTAGGACTTGGAAAACGATATATTTACCACTTTCTCCCCCCAATGCTTCAGCGACACATAAATCATTGCGATAATGGGAAATTTTGGATTTTGACTTCATTCGGGAGAAAATAGAGGTAGTTCGATTAGCTTTAAAAAATGGCGATCGCGCTTCAGTCTGCCAATGGTTTTTAAGGGTTACTGGGTCGGTGAAAATTTGCTCACATATCTGGTCAATATCTGGAGCTAAATTACCATTTTTCCCGAAATGTCTGAGGTCTAGGCGCAGGGTATGTAAACCCGCCTTTTGTAGTCCCTCAAGTTGATCTAAAATAAACCAATCTTTATCTAAAAATAGAAAAGTTCCGTGGTGAGTTTCTACCGCAGGAAGGGGGCGATCGCCATTTTCTTCTGCCCTAGCTTTGACCTCAAGAAAACCTTGATTATTCTCCTCTGATATATGTTCAGCTAATAGCGATCGGGGTGAGTAAAAAAGCAAAATTCTCCCCACCCCCAAGACTTCACAGGGTACTGGTAATTTCTGGCAATATTTAATTAACTTATTTTCGGGAATTTCAATTGATAAAATCAGACGTTCTAAACATCCAGCGAACAGTTCACACCATCCTGTTAATGCCTCAAAATTATGATTTCCTGTCTCTACAATTAACTGAATAGGTAATTGGGGATAATGAACGATTAACCATTCTGCCGCGCCGGGATCACATACTCGAATAGCGGCAAAATTTAGGAGATCCCAATCACAGAGGCGATCGACAATTTGCATCATCACCCCTTCGGTCATTAAAATATCCCACACCAAAACCGGACGCAACCCCCGCTTTTTCGCCTCTTCCGCCAGAAAAAAAACCTCTGGCGCGGTTAACTTTCCCTGTCTAGCTAATAAAAAAGGTTCTAATAAAACCTCCCCCAAATTAGCTACCCTAGCGCATCTATCTAAGTCCTCTAAACTACCCACAAAAGTATTAAATATCATCAATTATTATTCCCTAATTTTAGAATCTTAAATGGTTAAAGTTAATCACATCAATTGATTGGCTTTGCAGATAACTAGCTAATTTTCAATAAAATATCTAAATCGCGAATCATACCTGTCTAATTTTCATGGATTTAACCTGGCTAGTTTCGGCATCCACCTTAAATATTTTATACTCTCGCCGATAGCGAGAAGTCTCCAAAACTTCACCCAAAGGATCTTCTAATCTATCGGCTGGACGAGTAAAGCCTAAAGTAATCAACCAAGATTGATCATCCTCAGAAAGTTCGACTTCTTCGACTCTCAAATCTTGAATATCTAGGTTGCCCATAGTCTCCCATAGAGAAATAAGATATTGTTTGGCAGCGATCGCCGCTGCTTTAACATCAGTTTTCATGCTCCACGTTTCCCGGCTATTTAAAGCAATTAGTTTATTATAGCATCAATTATTCCCTAATTAACTACCAGTAACCATAGAGTATGGGGCTGTTATTTCTACTTTGGATGGAGATAATCTCAGCAAATGCAGTTGGTGAACCTGCGCTAATTCGGGGACTTTGGTAATACAAACAATACCATCTTTTCGCATAAAATTAATCTCCTCACCGACTACGGAAAATAAACTATTAACTTGATAATTAATAGGCTGACCATGGGGCAGGATAAACTCGACTTTATCTCCCACAGATAAAGGTTCTACCAATTTGATAGCGATCGCCTCTTCAGTCGTATCTAAAACCATCCCTAAATAATCATGAGTTCCGGTATTATTTCCGGCGGCTTGCTCAAAAACCGAACCCTCACCCGCCGCCGTTTCTAGGGAACCAGAAAAATAATCCCTGTGGGGAATTGACTGTAAATCTGCCGCTATTTCCTGCAATAATTCCGGGGTTAACTCACCTTGAGAATAAGCATCAATCGCCCGACGATAGGCTTTACAAGTCATCGCTACATAAAAGGATGATTTCATCCGTCCTTCAATTTTTAGGGAACAAATGTGATGTTTGAAAAAATCACCGACCTGATAGATACCCCACAAATCTTTGGAGGACATAAACGTAATGGTAGAATCCTCAGAAGATAGTTGATAAGGAAGGCGACAAGATTGAATACATCCACCTCGGTTAGAATCCCGTCCGGCGGTATAATTAGAAATGGTACAATGTCCAGAATATGCCATACACATCGCCCCATGAATAAACATCTCAATTTCTAAGGGTGCTGCTTGGGGATTTTCGGCTGAGAATTTAGCCCGCATTTGACCAGCTTCGGTGATGCTAACTTCCCTACCTAAAATTAGGCGATCGACCCCAAATCTAGCCCAGAGTCTGGCTGCATATCCATTTAAACAGGAAGCCTGAGTTGATAGGTGAATTTTCAGATTAGAACAGTTGTTAATAACTCGCATAACTCCCAAATCGGAGACAATGACTGCATCCACATTGAGCTGTTCTAACAGTTGACAATAATCCCCAAATTCGCTAAAATCTTCATCATGGAGGAAAGCATTTAAAGTTACATAAACTTTAGCCCCCCGTTCATGGGCAAATGTGACACCTCTCTGTAAATCTTCGGGGCTAAAATTATCAGCCCTAGCTCGCAATCCATAATTTTGACCGCCTAGATAGACAGCATCTGCGCCATAGGTAATGGCAACTTGTAATCTTTCTAAATTCTTGGCTGGGGCTAATAGTTCTGGTTTCCACATAATCAAAAAACTGCTTAACTAACTGGTGTCTGATTAACTTCTAAAATCTCTCTAACGGTTCGCCCATCTCCTTGAAATCCAAAATACCATAAAGCTGTCGCTGCTTCCGCCCTGGTGACAGTTCTTTGCGGTTGAAATAGGGTAGTAAACCCAAACACTCGCCGAATATTAGCATTATCTCCATTATCAAAATCTGCTAAAATCGCCCTGATGGCATTACTATTAATTTTGGAGGCATCCTGAAATCCCCAACGTTGTTCAACGGCATCTACAGTCCCTTGGGGTAAGCCTTGGCGGATATCTAAGGGGACCTTCCAAAGGATTAAATACTCGCGGGTTAAGGGGGCATCTGGGCGGAATTGAACGGCGGTAGTATCCCCAGATAAAGAACTAGGAATTAAGCCAGCTTCAGCTAATCCTTGAATTTCGGCAAAATAGGGATGATTGGCGGGAACATCGGTAAATACAGGTTGACTACTAGAAATGGATAAACGAATTTGTCTACCTGGAATATCAGCATAAATCTTATTGTTTGCTTGGACTAAAGCGCGGGCAAATTCTCCCCTGGTAATAGCTTGGTTAGGATTAGGAAAATTTTGCTCAAAAACACCTAGTTTGGCGACATCCATAGCAAACTGTTTTAATTCCTGGGGAATGTCGCCAGTTGTAGAAGGGGTGGGGGTAGGGGTGGGAGTAGTTTCAGGTTCTGGGGTAGGACTTGAAGTGGCGGCTGTAGGGTCAGGAGACTCTGGAGACTCGGAAGGGGTAGGTTGGGGTTGAGAGGCGATCGCTTCTGGGTCGCGAGAATAATCTATAGAAAACTTAGTTTTTCCCTCTAATACTTGGTCTAATTTCAGGTTAATTGTTACCTGTAAATCCTGTTTAGTCGCCACCAACAAACCATCACTTTCTTGGTCAGCATTGCTAACTATTTCCCAGCCATCTGATGCCAATCTATTTTGGTAGTAGGTTCTGACGAAATCAATGGGGTCGGTGGTTCGCCAAACTGTTGAGGTTTTTTGTGTATCGCTGGCGGCGAGGGTGACATCTTGTAAGCTGGAACCGGGATAAATGGAGATTTCCTGGGGGAAATTTTCGGGTAATTTCAGAAAATCATCAGGGGGTGAAATAGGCTGATTTTCTGTGGCAGCCGATTCCTGAAAAGGGGGATTTTCTTGGAGTTGTGGATCTGCTTCTAAAGATTGTTGTAAGGAGTCTCCTAGGGTACTGTTGGCACAACTACTTAATAGGGCAGTTATGCCGATGATGGGGATAAGTTTGATTAAATATTGGCTGATAATTTTCACGATTTTTGGTGATAAATGGGTTAATAATTACTCAAAAAATGGCTGATAATTTAATTGGGAACAGTTACGGGAACCCCATTTTGTTTGGGGCTAAGTCCTAGAATAAAGGGAACTGCTTTTTTTACCCATTCCTGTGGGGAAGTAAAAGCGGCTGCATCTTCCCCATAACAAATTTCTAACATATCTGTGTGAATAATTCCCGGACTCATGGGAATGGCTGCTAACCCTGGGGGAAGTTCCTGCGCGAGGGCTTGGGTTAACCCTTCGATCGCCCATTTTGAGGTACAATAGGGGGCTACCTGGGGAGAAGTAGATCGCCCCCAACCGGAACTCAGATTAATGATGATACCGGTACCCCGTTTCATCATGGCGGGGACTAGATAGCGGATCACATTTGCTACTCCTTTAATATTGACATCAATTACCTGATTAAATTCATGGGGTGGCACTTCCCACAGGGGCGCAAGTGGATTAATTATAGCGGCGTTATTAATGACTATATCGGGGGCTGGATAATTTTTGAATAGGTGATTAATCCAATTTTCTACGGCTTGAGGTTCTTCGACATTAACTACTTGAAAATTATGGGGTTTTCCATATTTTTGGGTCAGCAGGTCTATGGGTTCCCGGGAACGAGCGCAACCAAGAACGGTATGTCCTAAATCAATAAAACTCTCGGTCAAAACTCTACCTAAACCTCGACTTACTCCAGTAATTAAAATAATCTTACTCATCATTAACTCCTATTTAGCCATTAATTAGTGTAACAGATAATCGTTTAAATTGCCATAATAAACTCTATCAATTTGTCAATATGTTCTGGTTCATGGGTTGCCATTAAGGAAATCCGCAGCCTGCTGGTGGTGACGGTGGGGGGGCGAATGGCGGGGGCAAAAATTCCCTGCTGTTGTAATTTTTGGGCTACCTGTAAAGCGATCGCTGCATTTTTTAGGGGGTAGCATAAAATGGGGGAAGTAAAACTGGTAAAGCCGGAAAAATTGGGATTTTCAGAATTATCAATATTCTTTAATTTTGCCTGAATAGTTGCCACATTTTCCCATAATTTAGCGCGTCGTTGGGGTTCTTGTTGGACAATTTTAATTGCTGTTAAAGCGGCTGCTGTATCGGCTGGAGTTAAACCCGTTGTATAAATCCAACTAGGGGCGCGGTTTCGCAAAAAATCAATGGCTGTGGCTGAACCTGCTACATAACCTCCCAAACTTCCTAAAGCCTTACTTAGGGTTCCCATTTGTAACAGGGGAGTCCCGGTCAAATGGAAGTATTCGACACAACCCGCGCCATTTTTTCCAAAGACTCCGGTAGCGTGGGCTTCATCGACTAATAACATACTATCAAACTCTTGGGCGAGTTCTACTAATTGTGGTAGGGGGGATAAATCACCGTCCATACTAAACAGAGTGTCGGTAATAATTAGACTTCTGCGGTGTTGGTGGCGATGATTTTTTAACAGGTTGGTTAGGTGATTAATGTCGCTGTGGGGATAGTTAAAAACGGTCGCGCCGCTGAGTTTTGCCCCCATTTTTAAACTGGAGTGGTTATACTCATCAGAGAGAATGATATCTCGCTGATTAACGAGGGCGCTAATAGTGCCAATATTAGCTAAATAACCGGAACTAAAAACTATGGCATCTTCGGTATTTTTGAGGTTGGCGATCGCCAATTCTAGCTGTCTGTGCAATTCCCGATGTCCGGTTAAAAGTCGCGAGCCAGTGGTTCCTGTCCCCCACTCACGGGTCGCATTCATGGCGGCTTCTATTAAACGTTTATCCCCTGCTAAACCCAAGTAATCATTACTGGCAAAATTGAGCATTTCTCGCCCATTTACAGTAATGATAGGACCGGGAAGACTAGCAATGGGTGTAACGGAACGATACCAATTAGCCTGGTGAATGGTATTGAGCGATCGCTGCATCCACCCATAAGCATCTTTAACCATAACTCGTTTTTTTAATCGGGGAAATTCATCAATGTTCAGAGGGGTTAATAGTATCGATATCCGCACTATTTCCGCGCACGGAAGGCAGTCTTTCCACTAATCCCATATCAAAGGCAATATCTGGCAACTCCCCCACCATATATTGTCCGGCTTGCCAAATGCGATTAGGGGTAAAACACATCTGGCGCAGTTCCACCACTTCCGTGGGTTCAAACATTTCCCTACACATTCTTCTTTCTAGTCCCATTCTTCTATAATCTCCTCTTTTTTGATTCTATGACGGGCGTGTTTTAGGTCATTACTATTAATCATTTTACCACAGTGGGGGCATATAAATGTAGTGACTTGATATTTTTGGGCTTTTCTTTCCTCAATGACCTCCGCAAAGCCAGAGGCGATAATACCTGCGGGAAGTGCAATAATACCAATACCAGTGATGGCGAGAACCGCCCCCAATAATCTCCCCCAGGGGGTAATGGGATAAACATCACCATAGCCAACGGTCGTCAATGTGACTACCGCCCACCAAATGGCTAAAGGAATATTAGCAAACTGTTCTGGTTGGGCTTCATTTTCCAAAAAATAGATGATACTCCCGGAGAAAAATAACAAAATTATCACCATACCCAGAGTCATAATTAACTCTTCTTTTTTATTGTTTAATACACTTTTAATTAGGTTAAATGATTTAAGATATCGAGTCAGTTTAAAAAACCGCAAAAATCGAATTAAACGAAATAAACGCGCCGCCCTCATATCGGGAATCATCATCGGCAAGTAAAAGGGTAAAACTGCCATCAAATCAATTAAAGCCAAAGGGGTAAACATATATTTAATTCGTCCCCACAATGGATGCTTGTAATGTTCATCTATGGTACAAGACCACAGCCTTAAAAGATATTCGATGCTAAAGGCAGCAATGGAAAAATATTCAAAGTTTTGGAATAAAACATAATATCTTTGTCTCAAGTCAGCGACAGTCGCCAAAGAAACTGCGATGACATTGAGGACGATTAAAGTAATAATAAAAAAATCAAAAATTTTACTAAATGAATCATGGATAGTCCAGACTTCTAAAATGAGGAAAAGTCGTCTTTTTAATTTTGGTAGCATGATTCATAAACCCAGCTAATGTGATGACTTTATTATAAAACACGAAAAGCAGCGATCGCGTAATGATTACCCGATCGCCACTTTCACAATTGTCAACTTAGGGAATAGCCCCAGTCTTACCGACTCAAGTTAGCATCCTGTAGTTCCCCAGGACGCACCGCGATTTGTTCCGTAGCATTTCCTCGTCTCACTTCCAGTCTTAAAGGCTTCCCAATTTGGGCTTTTTCGACAACCCTCTGTAGTTGGTCTGCTTGAGTAATGGATTTACCATCAATTTTAGTCACCACATCACCGCGACGTAAACCGGCGTTGGCGGCTGGACTGTCAGGAATAACCTGAACTACCAAAACTCCATCAATTTCAGGAATCATCACCATGGAGTTAGGATCACTATTAAACTCCTGAGCTAATTCTGGTGTTAAAGTAATCATCCGAATACCAATAAAAGGATGAGGGATTCTTTCACCCCTGGCTAAATTGTCTTTAATAGCCTTAGCGGTATCAATAGGAATGGCAAAACCAATCCCTTGACCATCAGCGCGAATGGCTGTATTTATGCCAATTACTTCCCCTTGTTCATTTAACAAAGGTCCCCCAGAATTTCCAGGGTTAATAGCGGCATCTGTTTGGATAAATTCTAGGCGTTTATCAGGGATTCCTACCTGAGAACTAGGGCGGTTTAAAGTGCTAACAATTCCTAAAGTCACGGTATTATCTAATCCGAGGGGATTACCAACAGCGATCGCCCAATCTCCTACCTGTACTTCCGCCGAATTTCCCAACTTAGCCACTGGTAAATTATTACCATTAATCTTAACCACCGCTAAGTCAGAAGGTTCATCAGCGCCTTTAACTTCTCCTTGAAATTGGCGACCATCTCGCAGGGTGACGGTAACTTTATCTGCACCTCGGACAACATGGGCGTTAGTTAAAATCATCCCATTACTGTCCACAATAAAACCCGAACCTTGTCCCCGTTGTTGATATTCCCGGGGAAATTGTGGCATATCTTCCCCAAAGAAACGCCGGAAAAATGGATCATCAAAAAAAGGTTGAGGAATATTAGTAGAAACAGTCCTTTCTGTATCCAATCGCACTACCGCCGGACCCACACGATTGACAGCATCGGAGACAAAATTTCCGACCCTTTGGGGGACACGCGCCACGGTTTCCGGTGGCGTATTTGATGCCATTACTACTTCCTGCTTAATGGTCGCCTGGGCTACAGGGGTTAACCAATCAGGAAACAATCGCAGGAATCCTAAAGTTAACCCTACACTCAACACAATGGCGATCGCATAACCGCCAAACTGACCAAAATTAGATCCTTTTTTGTCTTGCATTAACCAGTCTCCCAACAAGCATTTGATTATATTTTAGATAGCCGGCCACAAAATATCACTAGCTGTTTTAAACCAGCCATTCACCTTGCGCCATAACCTTTCAGGCTGATCATCTACCACCTCAGAGGCGATAGTTTCCACATCTACAACTGTGGCATTTTCCCAATCGTCCCGTTCAAAATTCCGAATCGGACGGGTAGAAGATGCCATATTTTCCGATTCAATTAATTTCCTTTTCACCCAGTCACGAACTTCTCCGGTTTGATTGATTACCAAATTTTCCCAGGTAGTTTGAGAGTTCATAGCTTCTCCTTTTGGTGAGTGGTTATACATCTTACTTAATTAAGCCAATTTTCTAGGTTTTGACGAGGGTTAAAACTGCTGATTTGTTGTAGTTCTTGGTATAGTTGTCGTTGGCGATCGCTTAAAGTTTTCGGTGCTACCACCTTGAGCCGCACAATCTGATCACCTTGTCCCCCTTTAGGAATCGGCCAACCCTTACCTCGCAGCCGCAGAGACTGTCCCGATGCCACCCCTGGGGGAACCTTCATTGTCACCTTACCCGAAGGGGTAGGAACCTGAATTTCCGCCCCTAAAACTGCCTCCTCTGGAGTAATTCCCACCTCACAAATTAAATCATTTCCATCAAACTGAAAAAACGGATGTGGTTCCAGTTCAACAGTCAAATATAAATCCCCTCTTTTTCCAGAAGTCGGACTAACTCCCCCCTTTCCTTTTAAGCGAATCCGACTATCAGGCTTCGCGCCTGGGGGAATTTTAACCTTAATTGTTTCTCCATCCAAGTTAAATTTCTTTTCCACCCCCTTAAAAGCCTCCGAAAAAGTCAGAGGCAATGTGGCCGTAAAATCGCGGGGCGGTACTTGTTCATAACCCCTATTACCGCCGCCAAAAAAGTCGCCAAACTCATCAAAAGCACTATAACCGCTACCATTGGGATAGCCGTAGGGCTGGCGAGGATTACCGCCAAACCTGCCTAGTAACTCATTAATAAAGTCATCAAAATTACCATATTGGTTAAAGTCAAAATCACCTACCCCTCCCGGTGGTGGTCCCGCACTAGAAGGGTCCCAATATTTCCCAAATTGATCATACTTCTGTCGTTTATCGCGATCGCCAAGAACCTCGTATGCTTCATTAATATCCTTAAATCTTTGTTCCGCAGCGCGATCGTTAGGATTCACATCAGGGTGATATTTCCGCGCTAAGTTCCGGTAGACTTTTTTGATCTCCTGTTGACTGGCATTCTTATCCACCCCCAAAATCCCATAATAATCTTTATAGTTCATTTTAGATGACATCAGCAAGCACCTCCTTCGCACGCTTATCTACAAGATAACAAAATTGGGAATTGGGTTCAAAGCCAGATCACCTTTACTTCCCCATTCCCAACTTATTACCTCTTATATTAGCAGTCTAGTCGCTGGTTTGGTGGGTTCAGAGTACATATCAGCCAGCCAGATCAGCATTCAGTTATGGTCGAAAGGGAAGTCACCTTCCCTAACTCCAATTCAAAACCGTGCTTGATATTTTCACATCACACGGCTCCTGATGTGGATACCCTATTGTCAGTAGGAACAAGGTTACGACCCCTCGCTTTATGACTTCAACTTTAGGAGCTTTATGCCACACGTAGTCTTTAAACTCGTTTTCGCCACTATACTCCTATTTATTGCAGTCTCTATATCCACACCGTGACTAGTGGGCATATCCCAACCATTACAGTTAGGCATTGGCTTTCAGTCACATCC